>JAFYTB010000239.1 GCA_017559045.1 Eggerthellaceae bacterium
GTCACATTTTCATGAGAAAAATGTGACAGACAAACCTCCGTCCCCCAACTGTCACACCCCGTATCTCCGTCACGTGTATACTCGCAGTCATGGATATTCTCACGCAAGACAATACATCATTCAATAATGCGCCTATCGGCGTCTTCGATTCCGGCTTCGGCGGGCTTACTGTTGCGCGCGAAATCATGCGTGCATTGCCCCATGAAAGCATTGTGTATGTTGGTGACACCGCTCGCTGTCCGTACGGTCCTCGCGATTTGAGTGAAGTTGATGGCTTTGTTCAGCAGATTGGCTCCTGGCTTGTCGATCGCGGCGTAAAGATGGTCGTAATTGCCTGCAATACGGCCACGGCGGCTGGTTTGGCAAATGCCCAGCGTAATCTTCCCGTGCCGGTTATCGGTGTCGTGGAACCCGGCGCCCGTGCGGCGGCTATGGTCACGCGAAACCGCAAGGTTGGCGTCATCGCCACCAAGGGAACGGTCGAATCCAATGCGTATTCGAAGGCGATTCGTCATATCGACGCGGGAATCACGGTTTTCTCTACCGCGACGCCTCGTTTTGTGGAGATCGCCGAACTCGGCATCCGCATGTCCGACGGTCCCATTGAGAGCTTCTGGTCGGAGATGTCGAAGGTCTATATTCGTCCGGAATTCGAGGAGATCGCTCGCGATTATCTTGAGCCGCTGCGACGTTGCGGCGTTGATACGCTGGTTCTCGGCTGCACCCATTACCCGTTGCTCAAGGCGCTTATTGGCGGCGTAGTGGGCCGTGAGGTGGTGCTCGTTTCGTCGGCGCAGGAGGCTGCGCGCGATGTAGCCGAGATTCTTGCCCGACGTGGCGCTTCGGCTTGCCCTGACCGCGAGCCCGAGCATGAGTTCTTCACCACGGGTGACGATGTTGCCGAGTTCCGCGATTTTGGCGGTCGTGTTTTGGGTATGAACATGGGAGAGGTCGAGCATCTCGACCTTCCTTAATTTCACGTTTTGGAAAATGCATGCCGCAAGCGTGCGAAGGGGGAGCATATGAAGACGGTTGTCATTGCCACCAACAATGCGCATAAGGTTGAGGAAATCAGGACGGCTCTTGACTTTGAGGGTTGGGAGTTCAAAACCCTGCGCGAGTTGGGAATCGAGTCGAATCCTATTGAGGATGCCGATACCTTTGAGGGCAACGCTCGTATCAAGGCGCGTGCTGCGCACGAGGCGAGCGGCGGTCTGGCTTCGCTGGCTGACGACTCTGGCATCGCCGTTGACGCGCTCGGGGGTGCTCCCGGTGTCTATTCCTCTCGTTATGCGGGTGTGGACGGCGACGATGCCGCCAACAACGCCAAGCTCTTTGAAGAGTTGGCGGATGTTCCTTACGAAGAGCGCACGGGTCGCTTTGTATGCACGCTTGTGTTCGTTGACGAGGATGGTAGCGAAACGGTAGCGTACGGAACTATCGAGGGCCATATCGGCTACGAGCTGCGCGGCACTGAGGGCTTCGGCTACGATCCGCTGTTCTTGCCCGATGAGTTCAACGGTGAGCTCACGCTGGCTGAGGTGAGCCAGGAGCAGAAGAACGCCATTTCCCATAGGGGCAATGCGCTTCGTGAGCTGAAGGCGCTTTTGGCGTAACCGTTTTCTTCGAATGGCTTCGCATCTGTTGGTGTATCATGAACAGGTTGCGATTTTGCAGTCGGGGTGTGGCGCAGTTTGGTAGCGCGCCTGCTTTGGGAGCAGGATGTCGCAGGTTCGAATCCTGTCACCCCGACCATCTTTTCGCCGAAGCCGATTATTTTGGTCGGTTTTGCTGAAAGTGCGCTATACTTCTTTTTCGCAACAGCGCCAGTTGGCGTTTGTATATGCGGGTGTGGTTCAATGGTAGAACTCCAGCCTTCCAAGCTGATAACGCGGGTTCGATTCCCGTCACCCGCTCCACGCACGTATCGCCCGCCTTTTCGGCGGGCGTTTTTGTTTTTGTGTCAGA
>JAFYTB010000240.1 GCA_017559045.1 Eggerthellaceae bacterium
CAGGTCATGGGCCAGCTTATGTCGAATATGGGCAATGCCTTCAGCATCGATACGGCGGCGTTCGCCAACGCCTTCCAGTTCAATATGACTGAGGAGGAGTACGCGGAGCTCATGATGTCAATGATGTATTCCGCCGAGGACACCTACGATTCCAACCTGAAGGAACTTGGCTACGCTGAGTTCTCGACGCCGACATCGATCAGCATCTATCCGTACGACTTCGAGAGCAAAGAGTTTGTGGTTGCCGCGCTCGACGAGTACAACGATCGTATGGAGGCTGAGGGTCAGGACGACAAGGTCATCAACTACACTGACCTTGTGGGCACGCTTATGAGCTCCGTGACCGATATCGTGAACATGATCAGCTACGTGCTCATTGCCTTCGTTGCCATTTCTCTGGTGGTTAGCTCCATCATGATCGGCGTCATCACGTACATCAGTGTCCTTGAGCGCAAGAAGGAGATCGGCATTCTGCGTGCGATCGGTGCTAGCAAGAGCGACATCAGCCATGTGTTCAATGCCGAGACGGTCATCGAGGGCTTGGTGGCAGGTTTGTTGGGCGTGGGCATTACTGCGCTCGTATGCATCCCCGTGAACGCGATTATCTATGCGAACTTCGATGTCCCGCAGATCGCCCAGCTTCCGTTGGTTGCCGCCGCGATCTTGGTGGTCATCAGTGTATTCCTCACCTTCATTGCCGGCTTGATTCCGTCGAGTGCGGCAAGCCGTAAGGATCCCGTTGAGGCACTTCGTAGCGAATAAAAAATAAATGTTAGCAATTTAGTAACATTTATGGTAACATGCGATTAACGCATGAGGGCGGAGCATATTTCAAAGCCGCCCGCGTGATTTAATGCAAGACGAAGGTAGTGCTCGAAGAGCGGTCCAGGAAGCCGCAAACAGCGCTAATTGCACTTAGGAGGATCTAATGGATAAGAAGGTTTACGAACTCATCAATGATCAGATCAACAAGGAACTCTACTCCGCATACCTGTATCTCTCTTTCGCTGATTACTACGAGGAAGAGGGTCTCGATGGTTACGCCAATTGGTACATGATCCAGGCTCAGGAGGAGCGCGACCATGCGCTGATCTTCCGCAACTATCTGCATGACAACGGCGAGCGCGTGAAGCTGCTGGCCATTGACATGCCCGACAAGGAGTTCTCCAACTTCCTCGAGCCCCTCGAGGCCGGCCTTGAGCACGAGAAGTACGTGACCAGCCTGATCAATGACATCTATGCCGCTGCTATGGAGGCCAAGGATTACCGCGCCATGAAGTTCCTCGATTGGTTCATCGAGGAGCAGATGGAGGAGGAAGACACGGCCGACGACATGATCACGAAGATGAAGCTGTTCGGCAGCGATGCTCGCTCCCTCTACGAGCTCGACCAGCAGTATGCCGCTCGCGTTTACTCCGTTCCCTCCCCGCTGGCTAACGCCTAATGTGGTAACGAGGCTGGCAACGGCTTCATAACGGATGACCTAGGAGGTCGGCGTTTGCCGGCCTCCTTTTGTAAGATGGGCGCGTGGTGAAAGGCCTTGGGTCTTGAACCGTTTGAGCCGCGCTTGGGGTTACGACCGCAGGTTGCGGCTCAAGCGGTGTTGGGGGTGAATTATGCAGCAGGCATTGCTTTGGGCTGCTTTGGGAACGGGCTTTACGTTTCTTATGACGACGCTGGGATCGGCGTCGGTCTTCTTGTTTCGTGGAAAGAAAAACGCGTTGGCCCAACGCATCTTCTTGGGCTTTGCTGCGGGTGTGATGATTGCCGCGAGCGTTTGGTCTCTGCTTATTCCTGCGCTCGAACGTGCTGAGGAAGCGGGTCAGCTTCCCCTGGTTCCCGCTATTGGCGGCTTTGTTCTGGGCGTTGCTTTCCTCATGGCCGTCCATCGCTTGCTGCCGCATGGGCATGTCGAGGGCAAGGGTAGCGAGGGTATGCCGGCTCCGCGTGCATGGGGTCGTCCGATGCTGCTGTTTACGGCTATGACCATCCACAATATTCCCGAGGGTATGAGCGTCGGCCTGCTGTTCGCGATGGCGGGTCTTGAGAACGATCCTGTAATGTTGGGCCTTGCGATCGCGCTTGCGCTGGGCATGGGCTTGCAGAACATCCCCGAGGGTGCAGCTGTGTCGCTTCCGCTGTATCAAGAGGGCGTAAGCGCACCGAAGGCGTTTGCCATGGGCGCGTTTTCGGGAATCATGGAGCCCGTATTCGGCATTTCGGCGGTTCTTCTGGCGAGCGTCATCGCGCCTTACATGCCGTGGCTTCTAGCCTTCTCGGCTGGTGCGATGATGTTTGTCGTGGTTGAGGAGCTGATTCCTGAAGCGCATCTGGGGGAGCAGGCAAATGTGGGAACCATTGCCGTGCTGGTCGGCTTTCTGATTATGATGACGCTTGACGTTGCGCTGGGATAAGCGCTCGCAAAAGAAGACAATAGAAAAGGGAGCACGCATTGCGGGCTCCCTTGCTGTGTGTGGTGCGTTCGCTTACGCCTTCGGGTTTTCGGCTTCGGTGGGCTCTCCCACAACCTCGATCACTTCGGTGATCTCAGCGACCTCAACTGCGGGCTCCGAAGCAGGTGCCTGGGCGGGCTGTGCTTCGAGGATAACGGGCTCTGCAGCTGCGGGCTGCTGTGCGTAAGCCTGCTGGTAAGACGTGGGCTGAGCAGGTTGCTGGGCGGTGTACTGCGGTGCTGCCTGGACGGGGACCTGCTGGGGCTCCGGGGAGGCAACCGGCTGAGTGACCGGCACGTAGCCATTCTGTGCGTAAGCCGGCTGAGCGTTCGGGTTGTAGCCCTGAGCTGCGGCGGTGTTTTGCCACTGCGCCTTCTCGGCGTCGTCGTGGGTTTTCTTGGCGAGAATTGCCGCAATGATCAGCAGTGCCATGGTGATGAGGCGTCCACCGAGGAATGCTGCGATGGCGCCGGCGATACCCCAGCCGAAGACGAGGTTCAGCTTTGCGGGGGTAGCTGCATGACGCGTACCCAGAATACCTGCGACGAGAGAAACGATGCGGCCGATGATGACAGAGCCGATGACGAGGCCAATGATGCCCAGAACGAAATCGGTGATAGCGGAGACCCCACTCATGAAGTAGTAGTCGTAGCTGTAGTCATACATGAACTCGTAGGCAATCATTTCCATCATGTCGCCACCGATAAAGCTGCCGGTTATCGCCAGGATGGCGGCACCGATCAGGCTGCCCAACAGGGCGATTGCGGAGAGGACGATGGCGGCAATGCTGAGGCCGCGAATGGCGGTCGTGTACTTGTTTTGCATAGTTGCTCCTATCCCTATCGAATGGGTGAACGTGAGCTTATTCGCCGATGAAGAAGTTGGCGATAGCGCTCACGATGCTGATGACAATGGATGCGAACAGTGCGCTGAAGAAGCCGCTGATGATAATGCCCACGCCAAAAACGCTCATCGTGATGGATGCGGCGATGTAGATGACTACGACGTTGATGACGATGTAGAACAGGCCGAGCGTGAGGCAGGTGATGGGCATGCTCAGAAACTCGAGAATGGGCTTGATGATGGCGTTGGTGAGCGACAGGACCAGGCCAAACAGTGCGATAGCCAGCCATGCCTCGCTTCCGCCTGCAATGTCGATTCCCGGTACAAGCCAAACGGCTACACCCGCTGCAACAGCGGTGATGAGCCAGCGCATAATGAAACCCATAAGCGCTCCTATCTTTTAAACGTGTTTTTCGCAGCTACTATATCAAAGATGTGTGGAGCGATCGTGAACGGGGGAGAGACGGCAATTTTGTGTAACAATTACCGTTTATGAAGAAGATGAACAACACCTCACCGAAACCGAAAAAGCCCAGCAAGAAACACGCGCAGGCGGGTGCTGCTCGCCCTGCGTCCAAGGGCGGTTCGGGCCACTCTGCATCCAAGGGCACTACTGGTCGCGGCGCGTCGAAGGGTGCTGCGGGCCGCGTGGCGTCGAAGCCGACGGCTGCAGTTGCGC
>JAFYTB010000241.1 GCA_017559045.1 Eggerthellaceae bacterium
AGCTTGCGAAGGCAGAGGTCACCGCTCGTTCTCAGCGCATTATCGCCGAGCTGTAAGCTGGTCTGCTAGGTTCGACCAACGAGTCTGGGCTCAACTGGCAGTTCAGTTGAGCCCAGCTTTTGAAACGAAAAACGGGGCAAGATCGCCGTCGCGTTGAGGTGCGACAGGATCTTGCCCCGTTTGGTTTTGCCGGGTTGGCGACTGGTGTTACACCAGGAGACCGTTGCAGTGGTCGATTGCGTGCTGGACGATCTGAGCGTTCCAGTCGGTAAGACGACGGGTGCGCTTGACGAACTCGCCGTTCTCGAGAGAGTCATACTCGACGGTGATGCGCTTGAAGCGACGCACCTCGGAGTCGTACTCGAGGCTCATGCAGCCTTCGCTGGTCTTGTAGGGGACGATAGCCTGCTTGATGACCGGGTTGAACATGGTGTAGAGCTTGTCGTTGTATTCGTACACGATGATGTTCTTCAGGGCGCCGATCTGATTAGCGGCCAGGCATGCGCAGTTGTCGTGCATGGACTTCATGGTGTCGATGAGGTCTTCCATGACGTCGAGATCTTCGAGGGTGGCCGGCTCGGAGGGCTGCTTCAGAAACTCCTCGTCCTTGACGATTTCTTTGATCATTGGCGGTCCAATCTGTATGGGGCCGACACGATGCGGGTGCATCGGTGGGGCCTTGTGCCTTCATATGAGTGGATCCATTATACGCCGTTATTGCCGCATCGATGCGGGCGGAGCTTGCTTTACATGCCCATGACGTGTCGATGCGAATGCCCTTGCGTCCTGCGGGTGGTACGTTATAATGGCGAACGCTAACTCACGGCGCTCTATGAGCGCCGGGCAAGCGGGCGTCGCCAAGTGGTAAGGCCCCAGCTTCCCAAGCTGGTATTCGCGGGTTCGAATCCCGTCGCCCGCTCCAACGGTAAAAAACAACTCCGCCATCGAGGCGGAGTTGTTTTTTGTTATGGGGTATTTGATTTGCGTGCGAGCGCTTAGGCTTCTTCGTATCCGTAAGGATTCGTCGACTGCCAGCGCCAGCTGTCTGCGCACATGCGATCCAGATCGTATTCGGCAACCCAACCCAGCTCTTCTCGCGCCTTATCGCAGGCTGCGTAGTTCTCGGCGATGTCGCCAGCGCGACGGGGTTTGATCTCGTAAGGAAGTTCCTTGCCGCAAGCACGCTCATAAGAATGGATGACATCGAGAACGCTCGAACCCGTGCCCGTGCCCAGATTGAACACGCCAACACCGCGGCGACTTCCGCAAGGTGCAGGTTCGGCGGCGATGGCGTCGGGGCCGCTCGGTGCGCCCGTGCCTACGCGACCGCCCATCCAGTCGAGTGCCGCCACGTGGCCGCGTGCGAGGTCGACGACGTGGATGTAGTCGCGCACACCCGTTCCGTCGGGGGTGGGGTAGTCGTCTCCGAACACGCCGACGCTTGCCAGGCGACCGACGGCAACCTGTGCCACGTAGGGGACCAGATTGTTGGGCAGACCCTTCGGATCCTCGCCGATGAGGCCGCTCTCGTGAGCGCCGATGGGGTTGAAATAGCGAAGCAGCACGACGTTCCACTCCGGATCGCCGATGTGCAGGTCGGTTAGGATGCGCTCGAGCATGCTCTTGGTCTGGCCATAGGGGTTGGTTGCCTCACGCTTGGGGCATTCCTCGGTGATGGGCACGAAGGCGGGCTCGCCGTAGACAGTTGCACTCGAGCTGAAGACGATGTTCTTCACGCCGTAAGCACGAGCTACGCGGCACAGTACCAGCGTACCGGCGACGTTGTTCCAGTAGTACTCGAGGGGCTTGGCGACGCTTTCGCCAACAGCCTTGAGACCGGCGAAGTGGATGATGGCATCGATGTCGTGGCTCTCGAAGATGCGCTCGAGAGCGGGCTCGTCGAGGATGGATGCCTCGTAGAAGACGACGCGAGCCTGGTCTTCAGCGCTGGGGCCGATGCCTGCGATTTCGCGGATGCGGTCGATTGCCTTTGCGTTTGAATTGCTCAGGTCGTCGACGATCACAATGGAGTAGCCGCGCTCAAGCAGCTCAACGCAGGTGTGGCTGCCAATGAAGCCGGCGCCGCCGGTAACTAGAATGCAAGTATCGGCAGGTGCTTTCGCAAGGCTTTTGTTGGTCACGGTGCGCCCTTTCTCGCGTTTTGAGCATCGTTGGATTTTTGAGCATCGTTAGATTAAAGTTTACCTTACCATCGGGGTGTATATCCAAGGCATCATATAAGGAGCGAAACATGACGAACGCCTTTCGCCTGCTTGACGAGTGGCTTGATCGTGCTCAGGACGAAGAAGTGCTTGCCGAACTGGAGGCAATGCGTGCAGCGGAAGACGAGTCTGCGGTAGCAGATGCGTTCTTCCAGGATCTCGAGTTTGGAACGGCTGGCCTGCGCGGCATCATCGGCGCGGGTACGAACCGTATGAATGTATATACGGTTGGTCGAGCGACGCAGGGTTTTGCTGATTATCTGGTAGCTAATTTCGCAGCACCTTCTGTGGCTATTGCGCGTGACAGTCGTAACAAGGGCGAGCTGTTTGTGCGTGTTGCGGCCGAAGTGCTGGCTGCCAATGGCATTACGGTCCATGTGTATCCTCGCGTCGAGCCGACGCCGGCTCTCTCTTGGGCGGTGCGCTGCCTTGGTTGCAGCGGCGGCATTTGCATGACTGCGAGCCACAATCCGGCTGCCTATAACGGCTATAAGGTTTACGGTCCTGATGGCTGCCAGATTACTACCGAGGCTGCGAAGGCCATTTCGAATGCCATTCAGTCGGTCGACGCCTTCCTTGATGTGCGCCGCATGGACTTCGATGCCGCCATTGAGGCGGGTCTGGTGAAGTGGATCGACGACGTCGTGCTTGATGAGTACATCGATGCGGTCGCCGCGGAGTCCCTTGAGCCGGCGAGTGCTGGATTGAATCGTCGTTGCGACGGCGAGGGTGCAGCTGAGCTTGGTGACCCCGAGGCTGCTGCAGGTGAAGCTGCGGTTGCGAATGGGACCTGCACTGGCCTCAAGCTTGTCTACACTCCGCTTAATGGTTCGGGTCTCGAATGCGTGGGTCGCATCCTCGACCGTGTAGGCGTGACCGACGTGACGCTTGTTTCTGAGCAGGTGTCGCCCGACGGCGATTTCCCCACGTGTCCGTACCCCAATCCCGAGGAGCGCGCGGCGCTGCAGAAGGGTTTGGAGTTGTGCGAATCCGTGCGACCCGATCTGCTGCTTGCAACCGATCCCGATGCCGATCGCGTTGGCATTGCCGTGGCTGATGGCGATGGCTATGCGCTGCTTTCCGGAAACGAAGTGGGTATTCTGCTGCTTGATTACGTAGCGCGAAAGCGTGTGGCACGTGGCGAAGACCTCTCTCGCGCCATGGCGGTGACCACCATCGTGTCGTCTGCCATGACCGATGCGATTGCTTCCGAGTATGGCTTCGAGCTGCGTCGCGTGCTGACGGGCTTCAAGTACATTGGCGAGCTTATCGGTGAGCTTGAGGCAGAAGGGGAGGCCGAGCGATTCATCTTTGGCTTCGAGGAGAGCTACGGCTATCTGAGCGGTTCGCATGTGCGCGATAAGGATGCCGTGAATGCAAGCATGCTTATCTGCCAGATGGCGCTTGATTGGAAGAGTCGTGGTTTCAACTTGGCCGAGGCCATGCGTTTCCTCTACGAGAAGCATGGCTTCTACCGTAATCGCACCATTTCGCTTTCCTATCCTGGTGCGGAGGGTGCTGCTCGTATGGCTGACATCATGACTGGATTGCGCGCATCGGCGCCTGCTGAGCTGGATGGCTACGTTGTCGAGCGTGCGCTTGATTACGCCGGTGGCGTGGACGGCCTGCCTCCCGCTAATGTGATTCAGTTCGATCTGGTTGGCGGCGACAAGCTTATTGTGCGTCCGAGTGGAACTGAGCCGAAGATCAAGCTCTATCTGTTTGCGCGCGGTGAGACCGATGCTGAGGCTGCGGTAAAACTGGATGCCTTCGAGGCAGCCGGGCGTTCGCTTCTGGCATAGCGATAAACAACAGCAAAGGGGCGGCTTTCGTGAACTGAGCCTTGCGGGGTTTAGTTCATTTAAGCCGCCCCTCTTGTTTGACGGGCTTGGGTTTATGGATGCGCTTTTCTCACATGCTGTGGCTAGGTGCCAGGGGCTGCCTAGCGAGCGACCTTTTTCATGAGGGCCCAGGCGCGCTGCTTTCCATCCTCGGATTCGAGCATGTGTTCAAACGAGGAGAAGGCCAGGCAGGGACGTCCAAGTGGGCGGGCGATGTCGTCGAGGGTGATCGGTGTGCGATATGCCTGCGAAATGATATTGGCAGCATGTGCATCTGCGGCGATCACCAGTAGGGGGTCGAGCCCTTCGATAAGCGTGAACGCGTCGTGGGGTCCCAGCTGTCCGCCGTCGAGGGTCGATGTTGTGGCGAAAGAGCAGCAATCGTGCCCGTATCCGAGCTTGCTCATTGAGTTGCCAAGTGCCGATTTCGCATGCGAGCTGAGGCCCTTCGGCTCGCTGCCAAGTATGAGCACAAGCTTGCGCCCGTCTCCTTCGACGAAGTCGCCATAAAGCTCGAGAGTGTCGTTGGCGGTTACCTCGAAAATGTTACAGCTGGCAGAATAATTCACACGAATCCTTGAAGTTTGTTCTCGCTCGCACTATTAATTGCAATCATAGCAATTATCCGTTTGCGTGATGCCGTGCTACTGCGTGGCGTGCCGACGGAAACGATATAGAAGGAGACGCGTATGTGCACTAATGGAGTCAATACCGGTCAGTTCGAGCATATGATTGAGCAGATTGACGACCATATCAAGCTTGAGCGTCACTGGGTTCACAATCTTGCCCATATGGCGGGCGATGCTGGTCTTCCGACCGTCGATGACAAGCTTCATTCCGCGCAGCTTCTGCTCGATGAGGTTCGTGCTCTGCTGGCGGACGCCAAGGATGCGCTTGAGGACGATGCCGAAAGCGCCGACGGCGTGGTTATTAGCCTGGTATAGCGAAAAGAGGGAAGGGCGATGGCCAACGAACTCATGAGATTCTCGGTTGCAATGCCCGAGGATCTGCTCATCCGATTCGACCGTCTGGTTTCGCGTCGCGGTTTGGCCAAGAATCGCAGTGAGGTCGTGCGTGACCTTGTGCGCGATGCGCTGGTGGAGGAGGAATGCTCGATGCCGGGCATTGAAGTGATGGGTACGCTTACCATCATCTTCGACCACCATGCATCTGATCTGCAGGAGAAACTGCACACCATCCAGCACGACTACTTCGACAACATCGTGAGCTCCATGCACGTGCACGTCGATGCGCACACCTGTCTCGAGGTCATCGTGCTTCGTGGCGAGACGGGCCTTGTGCAGGATATTGCCAACCTTATCCTGGGTACGAAGGGCGTGCAGAACGGAAAGCTCGTGGTTACCACTACGGGACGAATGGCTTAGCGTTCTGAACAGAGCTTGTTGCTAGCGCTTTGCGCACAGCTCGTTATCCAACCCAATTGTCTTCCATTGCGAAAGGAAGCTTCATATATGAATAAAGACACGACTGTCATGCTGGGCCACGGCAGTGGCGGAAGCATGATGAAGCGCATTATCGACGAAGTCTTCATCGGCGCGTACGGCAGCGAAGAGCTGTTGCGTGGCGACGACGCCGCCGTGCTGCCCGAACTTGCTCCCGGCGAGCGTTTGTCGTACTCCACCGACAGCTTCGTGGTTACGCCTCATTTCTTCCCTGGTGGCGATATCGGCCGTCTTGCTGTGTGTGGCACGGTCAACGATGTGGCAACCAGTGGCGCCAAGCCCCTTTATCTCAGCTGTGCATTCATTCTTGAAGAGGGCTTTTCCATGGAGAGCCTTCGTCGCATCTGCCAGACCATGGCGGAGACGGCGGCCGAGGCTGGGGTTCGTATCGTCACGGGTGATACGAAGGTGGTCAACCGAGGCCATGGCGACGGCATCTACATCAATACGAGTGGCATTGGCGTGCTGGCTCCTGGGGTTAACCTCGGGGGTGCTCTGTGCCAGCCGGGCGATAAGGTGCTTGTCAGCGGAACTTTGGGCGATCACGGCATCGCCATCATGAGCTGCCGCGAAGGCCTTTCCTTCCAGACGGCCATCGAGAGCGATGCTGCTCCTCTCAACCACCTGATTGCCGAGGTGCTTGAGGCTGCGCCCGATACGCGCTGCTTCCGCGATCCTACGCGCGGCGGTATTGCGTCGACGCTCAACGAGCTTGCGTCTCAGGCCGGTGTTGATATCACTATCGAGGAGGACGCCGTTCCTGTTAAGGACGCCGTGCTCGGCGCCTGCGACATGTTGGGCTATGACGTCATGCAGGTTGCCAATGAGGGCAAGATGGTGTGCGTAGTGCCCGCCGATCAGGCTGAAGCTGCTTTGGCGGCAATGCGTGCGAACAAGTATGGCGCGGACGCCGCCATCATCGGCGAGGTTGCCGAGGCTCGTGCGGACCGAGGCCCCAAGGTGTTTCTGCGTACGGGATTCGGCGGAACGCGCATCCTCGACATGCTGGTGGGAGAGCAGCTTCCGCGTATTTGCTAGGCTTTATGAAGCAGCTGTTTGCCCATTTGGCACCAAAAGATACCGTGGCCTAAAAAAGTAAGATTCATGCTTGCGCTTGTTGTGATTAATGGTATCTTGCGCACTGATGATTGGACGTCCCTTTGAGGGCGTTCCACTTGCAAGACGAAGGAGTTTGCTATGTCTCACCCGATTATCGAAGCTGATGAGTGCATCGGCTGCGGCATCTGCGTTGATGCTTGCCCTGAAGGCGTTCTGGAAGTTGTCGGCGGCGTTGTCGAGGTTGCTAACGAGGATGCTTGCATCGCTTGTGGCGACTGCGTCGAGGAGTGCCCGATGGGCGCTATCCCGGAGGTTGTCGAGGACTAAAGCCCTCGCATAAAACCGAAGAGCGAACACGAGCGCGACCCTTTTGGGTCGCGCTTTTGCTTTCTACGGCAGGGGGTGTGTCGCTTCAGGGGCGGGGTTGGGTGACGGATGGGCTCGTAGCTGCTGTCACACTTTCGCGAAAATGTG
>JAFYTB010000242.1 GCA_017559045.1 Eggerthellaceae bacterium
TACGAGCCAATCCGTCACCTGACAGCAGCTACGAGCCAATCCGCCACCAAACCGACACGCCCTCCGCTCATTTACCCATTGAGTAACGCTCCAGACTGGTTCATAATAAATAAGTTAAACAAATGAACTAGTAAGTTGCCGACGTGCGCCCAAATTTGGGAGTCACCTAAATGCGGGAGTCGTTGGCTTGGAGAACGAACGGCGCATGGCTTTGCATACGGAAAAGCAAACAAAGGAAATGGCTCTTGATGGGGGAGTGCCCTCCGGCGAGAGCAATGATCGCGTCCTGAATGCCTGCAGGGCATTTTTGGCGCGCCGCAAGCTCGTGGCGGCTATCTTTGCCGTCGTCGTTGCTTTGTGCGCGATGCTCGTTCCGCAGGTTCGCGTCAACTACTCCATGACCGACTTCCTGCCTGAGGACGTCCATTCGGTTATCTCTCTGTCCGACATGAAGGACGCCTTCGGTGCTGGTATTCCCAATGCTCGTATTTACGCTGAGGGCATCGATATGTCTGAGGCCGAGGTGCTTGCCGAGCGCCTTGGCGAGATCGACGGCATCAGCGGCGTCATGTGGCTGGGCACGGTGGTCGATCCGCTGTATCCCATGGGCCTGCAGGACCCCGACACGGTAAGCGCATGGCGCACCGACAATGGCTATCTCTTCCAGGTTGTCGCTGACGACGTCAAGGGTGCCGATGCGCTCGCGGAGGCGCGCATCGTCGCTACCGAGGTCGGCGCTGACCAGGTCTCCTTCACGGGCAATGGCGTCACCACGGCAAATGCCAAGACTTCTACCGCAGCAGACGTTGCCCTCATCATGGTGGCATCCATCCTGGTCGTGCTGCTTATCCTGCTGGTTACCTCGCGCTCGTGGTTCGAGCCGGTGATCTTCCTTATCGCCATTGGATGCGCGGTGGTCATGAACATGGGCACCAACGTGTTCATTGGCGAGATCTCCTTCATCAGCCAGATCTGCGGCGCCATCCTTCAGCTGGCGGTTTCGATGGACTACGCCATCGTTCTGCTCCACACCTTCCGCCGCTGCCAGAAGGAATACTCCGATCCGTTTGAGGCAATGGCTCATGCCATGAAGCGCGGCTTCTCCGTCGTCCTTTCCTCGGCTGCCGTTACCTTCTTCGGCTTCCTGTCGCTGGCGGTCATGCGCTATGGCATCGGCGTCAACATGGGCCTCGTGCTTGCCAAGGGCATCGTATTCAGCTTCCTGACGGTCATGTTCCTCATGCCGTGCGTGATTCTGCTTTGCCTCAAGGCGCTCGACAAGCTTGAGCACCGCTATCTCATGCCGACCTTCGATGGTTTCGCCAACGTGTGCCACAAGATCATGGTTCCCGCGGCGTTCATCCTCGTGCTCGTTGCCGTTCCGTGCTACTTCGCCGAGAGCAGGACCGATTTCGAGTACGGCGCTCGAAGCTTCGCCAAGGAAGGCAGCTCCGCTGCGCTCGAGACTGCGCACATCAACGAGGCGTTCGGCGCCTCCGAGACCTGGGTCGTCATGGTGCCCGAGGGTCGTTGGGGCGACGAGCGCGCTTTGATCGAGGATTTGCGCGACGTGGACCACGTGACCGGTATCACCTCCTACATCACCGCTGCGGGCAGCGAGATGCCCACGGGCATTGCTCCCGAGGCAACGGTCAGCCAGGTTATTGCGAACGGCTGGTCGCGCTTGGTTGTGAGCCTCA
>JAFYTB010000243.1 GCA_017559045.1 Eggerthellaceae bacterium
AAACGACTACTCAGCAGCCGGGGTTCCACACTCCTGGCAGAACTTGCCGGTGTTAACGGCGCCACAAGAGCACGTCCAATCGCTGGACGGCTTCTTGGCTCCGCATTCCTGGCAGAACTTGCCCGTGTTACCAGCCTGGCCGCAAGCGCAATTCCAGGTACCAGCGGGAGCGGGCTGAGCGGCGCCGCACTCCTGACAGAACTTACCGGTATTGCCCGTCTGACCACATGCGCAAGCCCAACCAGCCGGAGCGGCGGCGGCAGCCTGCTGAGCGCCCATCTGGTACAGGTTCTGGGCGTTCACGCCACCAGCGCCCTGAGCCATGTTCATGCCCATGAATGCCATTGCAGCGCCAGCGCCCTCGTTGGCAGCAGCAGCCTGCATTGCGGCGCCAGTCGAGCCAACCATGTAAGCAGCAGCAAGCGTCGGATCCTTGAAGGCTGCGTTGCGCTGCAGCTCCTTGATGAGAGCCTCGTCCTCTTCGCTAGCCTTGACGGAGGAAACACCGATGCTCTGGATCTCGATACCGCGGAAGTCACGCCACTTCTCGGAGAGCTCAGTCTTCAGAGCCTCGGCGAGCTCCATGGTCTTGCCAGGCAGCTCGGAGTAGCGAACGCCCAGTGCGGAGATACGAGCGAAAGCCGGCTGCAGAGCCGTAAGCAGCTCGCTCTTAAGCTGGCTGTCGATTTCCTCGCGGCTGTACTCAGCCTCGACGTTACCGCAAACGTTGGTGTAGAACAGCAGCGGGTTGACGATCTTGTAGCTGTACTCGCCGAAGCAGCGGATGGCGATATCGATGTCGATGCCAGCGCGCTCGTCGACAACGCGGAAGGGCACCGGAGACGGCGTACCGTACTTGTTACCGATGAGCTCCTTGATGTTGAAGAAGTAGATGCGCTGATCCATGGGGGCCTCGCCGCCGAAGGTGAAGCGCTTAGCCACGTTCTTGAACACGTCGATGATGTTCTGGCCAAGCTCACCTGCGAACACGGAAGGCTCGGTGGTGGCATCGTAGGTGTACTCGCCCGGCTCGGCGCAAACGTCAACGACCTTGCCCTGCTCGGCGATGATCATGCACTGACCATCGGCAATGGCGATCACCGAACCAGTGGTGATGATGTTGTCGAAACCCTTGGTGTTGCTGGAGCGCTCGGACTGGCGCTTCTTGCCCTTGACCACCAGGATATCGGCGGGAATAGCGTCGCAGTAGTAATAATCTTTCCACTGATCGGCCAAAACGCCGCCGCCAGAACCCATTGCAGCCTTAATAAGTCCCATGTTCTCTTCCTTTCTCTCGGGCGATGACGCCTCGCGCCATCGAACCCGTTTTCACCTTTCATATGCGCTTGCACTCGCGCCCGCTTGCAAGATTGCGCTCGCCGGCGCCTTCGCTAGAACTTTCCGCTCGATCCCGAGAAGCCGCCACCATGGCTGATCGACGGGCCTCCACCGAAGTCATGGCTGTCGTTCTTAGGAATGGCGGTGACAATCCTGGTCACATGGCTGAACGAATCGCTCTGCTCCGTAAGCTCCAGCGGATTCGTAACATACTGGGAAGCATGAACCGCAGCAGCAACCGACCTCATCTTCGCGTCCATCGACTTGATAATCAGGAACGAGATAATCAGCGGAATCAGAAGCACGGCCAGCAGGTAAATACCGATCGTACCCAGGGCCTCATCCGTGGTCACGGGCACATTCGTGCCACCCGATCCATCCGAGCCACCTTCCGCGAAGTAAGGCGTTCCAGCCTCAGCAGCATCGAGATACATCGCGCTGACCTCGAGGAAGTCGGCAAAGCCCACATACCACTCGTCGTAGGCGAAGTCGTCGAGGAAGTAATCCGTCATGTAGTTGCGGCCCTCGTCGTTGAAGGCGTAGTTGCCGCGATCGCCATACGTGATGAGGCTGTAATCACGATCCCACATGGACAGCAACAGCATGAGGCCGTCCTTGCCGGGACCGACGCCCAGCGAATAGTCCTTATAAATAGTTGTAGCGGCATCGAAAACGCTCGTCGGGGAGAACAGGGTGTAGTCCTCAACCACGACCATGTACACACCGAAGTCATACTGGTCCTCGATCGCCTGAGCCTGCTGCTCGAGTGCAGCAACTTCGCTCTCGGACAAAATGCCAACAGCGTCCACCACGTGCGGCAGCTGCGGGTCGTTCTGCATCCAGCTCTCGTCGGCATAGGCAACCGACGGAACGATCATGGCAATTGCAACGATGAGGGAGAGGAAGATTCCCTTGATTTTCAGCTTCATCCTCTACCCTCCTAAGATCGAGAACATGTCGAGCAGGCCGAGGGCCACCGCAATGACAAGGCACACCGCGAAGGAAATGCCGTAGATCTTGAGCCACTTGGATCGGCGCAGGGCCTTGTCGGTCGGCAGGTTTCCGACGAACTTGCCCGTCTGGCCGTTCATGGCGAACACGAAACGCTCGCCATTCCACTTGGTGTTAAGCAGCCACACCGGAAGCAACGCGTACTTGACGCCGTTGTCCTGCACGTTGACGTTGCAGGAAAGCTGGCTGACACCCTCGTAGCCGACGACGGTAGCCGCCAAGCTGTCGCGAAGGGTCTGCTCGGCGCGCGCATAGGCACGACTACCGCATTCCTCGATGCTCTCGTCGTACTTGTCGGCGAAGAAGCCGGGCAGATACGCCGTCGAGAAGGGCTTCATCTCGCTGTAATCGTAGGGCTCGAGCGAGTCCATGTAGTCGTTGTCCATCTTCTTCGATGCGTCGACCGGAATGCGAGAGAACTCGACGTTGCCAGCGCGGATCACGTTGTAGTGAGAGGTCTCGGCAATCTGGACATCGTCGGAAATGAACACGCGCGTGGTCGTGCCCTCGTAGAATGCCGTACCCTCGGCAACACCGTCGAACAGCCAGAAGGGAACGTAAACGCCCTTGATTTCCTCGAGGTGATTTTCGTCCTTGAAGACCTTCGGAAGGAACGGGCGATCCTTGTAGTGCTCCTTGAGCGCGGCGATGGCGTCTTCCTTCTTCAGCTTGAAGGGAATGACGAAATCGGGCTTGGCGACGCCGCTGAGCTGATGCGGCACGATGGTGGGATTGTCGCAGTACGGACATGCCGTAGCAGCAGTGGTCTCGTCGCAGATGAGCTCGGCTCCGCAAGAGGGGCAGTTGTAAACATTGACGCCGTCGGCCTCGAAAAGCCACTCTTCCATGCCCGAGGTGTCCAAACCCTCAGCCTTTGCTCGCTCCTTTTCGGCGGCGGCTTTTTCCTCAGCCTTCAAGCGGGCCTCAGCAGCTTGCGCATCCTTCTCGGCGTAGAAGGCCTCGATCTCCTCGTTGGTGAACACCGACGAGCAGTAGGCGCACTCGAGCTGCCCCGTGGATGCCTCGAAGTGAAGCGGACCCGTGCAGGCGGGACATTGGTAGTTTGTCACTTGAACTGGCACTATTACCTCCGTTCAAATCGCTCCTCAGGACAGAATACCACCGTGTGACGCTTTGAGGGGGCGGGGTTGGGTGACAGATGGGCTCGTAGCTACTGTCACATTTTCGCGAAAATGTGACAGTAG
>JAFYTB010000244.1 GCA_017559045.1 Eggerthellaceae bacterium
GGCAAACAACGCGCTCAATGAAACCGCGATCCGAGAGGATGGATATGAACAACGATAAGGAACGCGAGGATCTCGAGCGCATGACATGCGCCCAACTCAAAGCCTACGCCAAGGAGATCGGCTGCTGTCTTGGCTACGCTGGAGCGAAGAAGGACACGGCTATTGAGGCGATCATGTCTCATCAGGACGTGCGCCGACTCGATGGAGGTGAGTAGCCGTGGGAGACGTCAGCAGACCCTTCTACTGCGACCAGTGCGGGATCGAACTCGACAAGCACGACTTCTACGAGATGACACTGGCTCACAGGGTCGTCACCATGAGCGAGCGCGAGCGCGCTGGGCGTGTTTTCAAGGAGAAGAAATCGACGTCGCACCGAACAGTGCCGGGCGTCAGGCTGTGCAAGGCATGCGCTGAGCCTGAGATCGACCGCATGAGGCACATGATCGAGAGGGAGGTTTCCAAATGGTAGCGACTCCATGGCACTGGCAGTTCCCGCCGATAGCGGAGCCTCTTCCGCTGGAGGAGCAGATCGCCAGCATCATCGGCGAGGTCGTCGAGGCTCTTGAGGCTTTACAGAACGGCGAGGGCTACGAGCGGGTCGCGGAGGAGCTGATGGACGTGAAGCATCGCACCGAGTCGGCTATCCGCAATCTTCCCTTCGATGATGACCAGCTGACCGCCATCAAGCGCGGTGTTATCGAGAAGAACGACAGGCGCGGCTACTACGGAGGTGAGTGATGGCTAGGGAATGCAGCATCTGCGGACGCGACCTATCCGCAGAGCCTATGACGCGCAGGGTTGAGATGTACCAGGAGAGCAGGGGCACGTTCTACGAGGATAGCGTGTACGAACTCTGCCCCGAGCATTACGCGGCTATCGCCCGCGTGTTTGAAAGCGAGGAATGATGGAGCGCATCATCGAGATAACCGAGCGTCCCTATACGTTCGACGGTCACAGCGTCTGGTCTTACGGGGATATCCGCGAGGAGATCGTTAGGGGTGCGGAGTGCGTCCATTTCGAGCGTTGCCCTGTTCGCAAGGGCGACGGCACGTGCTTCTGCTGGCAGGGAGTTAGGAGATCGAATGAAGGTTAGCGTAATCAGCGCGACGGAGAACCCCGTCGAGGTAATCAGCAGAGCGGCTGGCACCTGCTACGGCAAAGACAACGCCAGCAGGAAACGCATGGAGGCTTGCTACAACAGCGGGCATCTGAGCGTCTTTGAACACGCAACGGTATCGTTCCGCATCGAGGGCATCAGCCGCGCTTGCATGGCGCAGCTTACGCGACACAGGCACGTGTCCTTCTGCGTTGAAAGCCAACGCTACAACCGCTACGACTTGAATGGCGTCGACTGGTATGTAGCGCCTCCTAGCTTCATGAAATGCACCGCAGGACTGAAGTTCTTCGACCATTACATGAAGGAAGCGGCTGATGCGTATATAGAGGCTCTTGCCGATGGAGAGAAGCCAGAGGACGCCCGATACCTTCTCCCGGAGGCAACCAAGACAAACCTCGTAATGACCTGCAACGTGCGCGAGCTGTTCCACATCCTCGACATGCGCATGGACAAGGCCGCACAGTGGGAGATCAGGGGTCTCGCCAAAGCCATGCACGAGGCTTGCAAGGGCATCAACAAGGAATGGTGCGAGGTTATGGAGTTGAGAGCATGACGCTCGACTGCAAATGTAACCGGCTGAGAGAAGCCGAGGCAAAAGCCGCCAAATGGGATGCGCTGGTAAGGTGCGGTGAGTGCAAGTGGCACGTTGAGCCTCGATTTCCCAACAAACAGCACGGTTGTATCCGCTTTTGGGTAAAAAAATGTCCAAGAAGGCTTTTCGACTGGCCGATTTTGCATATTGAACCCGATGGCTTCTGCGCATGGGGCGAGAAAAAGGAGGACGAATGAAAGTCACCAAACGCGCCGACCTCCTAGCAAAGATGAAACGCGAGGAAGCGGAGCGGAGAGCGGAGCGCGAGTTCGGCGAGTACCTGCAAGGAGACACCGCGATCCAGATCGCGATCGACTGCTTCGACGCTTTGAAGATGCTGACGGAGGTCTGTCTGCGCAACGTGCCGTTTGACGCGTCGATTCATGTAGACGCTTACGATCAGCTCGAGATTCTTCGGGTCAGGCTCGAATGCCAGGGCGAGAGGGTCGAATGGCGGGAGATACTGCCGGACTACCTGAAGGGAACATACGGGATGGAGGAGAGATGAGCGAGATTCAGGCAGTGGGGATCACAGCTTGGCTTTTCGTAGCCGCGATCATCGCCATGCTCGTCTGCATGGCTAGGAGATAGGCAACCCACGGGATCCACCGTCGAGTGCATGGCAAAACCAATGAAACGGAGTTGACTGTGTATGCACATTTGCTGGTGGTGCCAAGGAAAGCTGATCTGGGATCGGGATGTCGACGCATCCGAGTATTTCTGCGACGAGAACAGGGATGGGATCTGCACCTGTCTCAACTGCTCGTCATGCAACGCCGCGGTGATCTACACGCCGCCAGAAGAGGGATGATCCGCAGAGGGTCGAACACGTGGGATAATTGCTAGGTCTACTTTGAAAACTGAATAAAGGAGCGGTTCGTATTGAAGAACACCAAGAAGTACCTCAACAGATACCGCATCGCTTGCGATGAACTGGACTCTTTGAGCGAGGAGCATGACCGCATCATCAGCAACCTGATGAGCATCACCGCATCGTACGACGCGAGCGGCGGAGGGTCAGGATCGAAGGACAAGGTAGGCGACGGGGTGGCGATGCTGATCGACCACTGCAAGGAGATCGACGACGAGATCAAGTGCTACATCGCCATACGCGACGACGTGAGGTCGGTTGTCAGGGAGGTCATGCACGAGAACATCGTGCTGGGTCAGTGTCTGCACTACCGATACATCATGAGATGGGATCCAGCTGTGGTGGCGCTTCAGATGAACTACACCGACAGGCAGGAGCGGAACATCCACCGCAAGGCACTCGAGTGCGCCCAGAGGGTCATCGACAGGCGCGAGCTGGCGGAATCATTTCCGCAGATTTCCGCTGCTCCCGTGATATAGTGTAGGTAGACAAACTGCAGATAATTCAGAAAGCCGTCCCGAGTGGGCGGCTTTTTTGTTTCCCGAAAGGAGGCGGCTGATGCCGTACTGCCTATCGTGCGGGAGGCTGCGCAAGTTCAAGGGCGCGTTCTGCCCGCAGTGCATGGAAGACGAGTACAAGCGAGCCGAGCCTGACAGGAAGATCAGACAGGCTAGGATCCAGAGAGAATACGAGAGAGCCGCCGCGAGGGCGGCTTTTCTTATGCCCGGGAGTGATACCGATAAGAGTTCCCACTGACACACCTCTGCGCGAGTGGATCATCCAGCTGATGCACGAGGGCAGGATGTACCTGTTCTACAAGACCATCGAATGGCTCACGCTCAGGGCGCAGGTCATGGAAGACCACCACAACGAATGCGAGCGGTGCGCCGAGCGCGGCAGGTACACCAGAGCCGACACGGTGCATCACGAGTTCGAGGTCAAGAAGTTTCCGCACATGGCTCTGACCAGATGGGTAGACGAGGCAGACGGAATGCGCGAGATTCTCCATCCTCTATGCAACGACTGCCACAACGAAGTCCACGGGCGGAAGCTGAAGGGAAACAAACGCAAGCCTCAGGTGAACGAGGAGCGTTGGTAATTGAATAGGTGATAGCGGGTAGCTCCCGTTTCAATATCACGTAGGGGAAGGACGCCTCACTGCACCGGGCGTCCTTTTCTTCTGCATCCGACGAGGTGCAGGGATAGAGGTGCAGAGATGATTCAACCTGGCGATAGATTCGGGTTGCTAACCGTCGTGCGCGAACTCAACAAGCGCACCAACAGAGGCGAGAGACAGTATGAGTGCGTTTGCGATTGCGGTCGCATGACAACCCTTCGCAAGAGCGCGTTGACGGGAAATAGGCCGACCAGAAGCTGCGGATGCTTACGTGCCAACGGCGGCAGGAAGTCATCTGCTGCACGGCGCGAGAGCAGGGACTACGAGACGGAGTTCGCCGAGCGTATAAGCGAACACTACGGTGGAAGCATCGAGTACGTTTCCGGCTACATGATCGGAGACGCTCATTGCGACGTGACGTTCCGCTGCAACGAATGCGATGGCATGTTTGTCAGAAGCAGGCACCGTGCGAGCAGGATCAAATGTCCCGACTGCGAGAGCGTCGCAAGGTTTAAGCGCAGGTTCAACGATAGATACGGTCACGCATTCGAGTATCTGGGTGGGTACGAGGGCATCGGCTCGAC
>JAFYTB010000245.1 GCA_017559045.1 Eggerthellaceae bacterium
GGCAGCTACGGCTCAGCATCCGCTTATTTTGGCCATCGAGTCTTCGTGCGATGAAACGGCTGCTGCTGTTATCGACGGCGAAGGTCGTCTGCTGTCTGACGTTATTGCCTCGCAGGTTGATTACCATGCGCGCTTTGGCGGCGTGGTTCCCGAGATCGCAAGCCGCAAGCATATCGAGGCTATTTGCGGCGTATGTGACGAGTGCCTTGAGGTGGCTGGTGCGAAGCTGGGCGTAGGCTCTGTTGCATGGCGTGACCTCGATGCCGTTGCTGTTACGTACGCTCCTGGCTTGGTGGGCGCGCTTGTTGTTGGCGTGGCGTTCGCGAAGGGCGCTGCCTGGGCACTCGATATACCTTTTGTGGGCGTGAACCATCTCGAGGGCCATCTGTATGCCAACAAGATCGAATGCGATGATTTTGCCCCGCCTGCGGTTGTCTCCCTCGTTTCCGGCGGCAATACGATGCTCGTTCATATGCGTGATTGGGGCGATTACGAGATCCTTGGAGCCACCATTGACGATGCGGTAGGCGAGGCCTTCGACAAGGTTGCCAAAGCGCTTGGCTTGGGCTATCCCGGCGGTCCGGTGATCTCGAAGTTCGCTGCTCAGGGCAACCCCGACGCCATTGCCTTCCCGCGTGCCATGATGCACTCTGGAGATCTGCGCTTCTCCCTTTCCGGCTTGAAGACTGCTGTTGTGCTGCATATTAACCAGCAGCGCGAGGCGGGCAACGAGCTCAATGTGCCCGATATCGCAGCAAGCTTCCAGCAGGCTGTGGTTGATGTTCAGGTTTCGAAGGCAAAGACGGCTCTGGAACAGACTGGTGCACGCACCTTCTGTCTTGGTGGCGGCGTAGCTGCCAATCCGGTTTTGAGGGCGGCCTACGAGCGCTTGTGCAACAAGATGGGCGTCAAGCTGGTTATGCCTCCGCTGTTCTCCTGCGGCGACAATGCCGGCATGATTGCGCTTGTCGCGCTTGATCGCTACAACCAGGGGAAGTTCTTCGATTTGAGCGCCGATGCGCTTGCTCATGCTGATCTCGAGGAGCCTTACTAGGGGTAACCCGTTCGGGCTTTGCGAGTGGGGAGGTTATTGTGGCGGAAGCGCGTTCTGTTAAAGAGGGAGATCTCGACATTGCTTCGAATGCCAATGTAGAAGGCGAAACGTCGGAGCGTCTTTGGACGCCGCTTTTCGTCATGATCATCGCCGCAACGCTCTGTGCGTTCATGGTTGGTCAGGGAACGAACGCTGGTACCTCCGTTTATGTAGACATCATCGGCGGTTCATCCACGCTCGCAGGTGTGGGTGCTGCGGTCTTCTCCGGTGCTGCAGCGATAGCTCGCTTGATAATGGGCCCCATCATCGACAGCAAGGGCCGTGTTTGCGTCATGGCCTTTGGCGGCGTGTTCCTTATTGCCGGAACCTTAGGTCCTGTCCTTTTGACCGATCTGAGCTTCTTCATGTTGTGGCGATTGCTGCAGGGCGTGGGCTTTGCGGCTGCTACCACTGCGTCGGCTACTGCTGCTGCTGACATTCTTCCCATGGCTCGCCTCGGTGAGGGTATTGGCTATCACGGTCTAGGCCAGGCGCTCTCCATGGCTGTCGGCCCTGCGCTTGCGTTGTTCCTCGTTCATACCGATCCTGCGGAAAACCTCTATCTGGGCCTGTCCGCGGCAGCACTGCTTGCTTTTGTGTTTGCCGTTCTTTGCCGCTACGAGAAGAACCCTTCGAAGCTTCCCAAGACCTCTGCGTATCGTATGCGCTGGGAGGAATCTTCTTTGAAGACGCAGGCCTCTAAGGGATCTGGTTCTTTCGAAGGATCTGAGGCTTCTGCGGGTTTGGAGACCGAAGAGAAGCCGAAGGCTTCCGTGAAGCTCGTTATTTCCTCTGTGTTCGAGAAGAAGGCGCTTCCGGGAACCATTCCCATGCTGGTTATGACGCCGGCTTTCGGTTTCAGCATCTATTTTGCTGGCGTGTTGGGTTCCTCGCTCGGCTTAGCCAATGCTGGCCTGTATTACACGCTTTCCGCGGTCTCAATGATTGTGGTGCGCTTGAACTCGAAGCGCTTTATGGATTCCGTTGCTCCCATCAAGCTGGCAACGATTGCGACCTTGTTCGGCGTGCTCGGCTTCGGCATGCTGGCGATTGCGAGCATGCAGGTGCTTCCCGTGGTGGGAACCGAGTGGGCTTTCTGTCTTGCTGGTCTTCCGTATGGACTGTTCCTGGGAATTATGATGCCAGTCAACCAGACCGTCGCTGTGAAGAATACTCCGCCTGAGCGTTGGGGCGCTGCGAATGCGTTGTATCTGCTTGCGATTGATGTCGGCATTGGCGCGGTGTGCGTTGTGTGGGGCATGCTTAACGATGCGTTCGGCTATACCGCGGCGATTGTTTGCGCTATCGCCTTCATGGTGATTGCCTATGGAGTTGCCTGGATCTGCTATCCCGCTCGCGATAAGCAGTGGCGTAAACGTTAGTGGCTGCGCGCCAAGACACGCGGAAATCCGGGCATAAAAAAGCCGCTGATGCAGCGGCGAGAAATGCGATTTAAAAATGGCTGGGGTACTAGGATTCGAACCTAGGTAGCTGGTACCAAAAACCAGAGTCCTGCCGTTGGACGATACCCCAGCATCAAGGCTCGCGCACCGTAGTTGAGGTGCGACGGACGCTCCCAGAGGAAGTGGAAGCGCGGCGGTGGTGGGCCATGAGGGAATCGAACCCGCGACCTTGGGATTAAAAGTCCCCTGCTCTGCCAGCTGAGCTAATGGCCCATCATTCACACGCAAAAAAATATTTTACCCCTGTCGGTCCTTTCGGTCAACGAAAAATAGACCCTTGCGAAAACCGTAGTGCAGAGGTAATATCTTCATCTGGCCGACAAGGCGGCCGCGTCCGAAAATATCGTTGACGCAAGTACCTGGCGGCTTGCCGCCCGCAATAGGGCAGTTCTTATGGCAAGCTGCGCGGCATCTAGACCGCGCGCCTGGCAAGCAGGCATTCAGCAAACGGGCAGTTTGTTAAAAATTTGTGCGCCCGTTTGAATTTTCTGTTCCCAAAACGAAATATTTCTGCTAACATCTACGATTGCTGTTTTGTGACAAGGTTTGCTTGGAGGAGCAATTTTGGCTAAAGAAGACGTAATCGAGCTTGAAGGTACCGTCCTCGAGGCGCTGCCCAACGCGATGTTCAAGGTCGAGCTTGAGAACGGGCACAAGATCCTGGCCCATATTTCCGGCAAGATGCGTATGCATTACATCAAGATCCTGCCGGGTGACAAGGTCACGGTTGAGCTGTCTGTCTATGACCTGAATCGCGGACGCATCACGTACCGCTTCAAGTAGGGTTCCGTTGTTCGCGCAAGCCATGTGACTTACGCGGCGACACCGGGGCGCTTCCCCAAAAGGGAAGGGTCCTTTTCTGCGCTCAGGAAACGTTTGGGCCGCCAGATGGAGAGCAGAAAGAAAATGTAGGAAATCAATCGCCTGCGGCTGGGCGTGAAGTATAGAACGATCCGCATAACCGAAAGGAAAATGATATGAAGGTACGTCCTTCGGTCAAGAAAATGTGCGACAAGTGCAAAATCATCCGACGCCACGGCAAGGTCCTCGTTATCTGCGAGAACCCGCGCCACAAGCAGCGTCAGGGCTAGGAAGAAAGAAGGGATAACCTATGGCACGTCTTTTTGGTGTCGACCTTCCTCGCGATAAGCGCATTGAAGTCGGCTTGACCTACATCTATGGCATTGGCCTCACCACCTCTAAGAAGATCCTCGCCGAGACCGGCGTTGATCCGGATGTCCGCGTTCGCGACCTCACCGAAGAGGATCAGTCCAAGATCCGCGACTACATCCAGGAGAACCTCACCGTCGAAGGCGACCTCCGTCGTGAGAGCACTCAGAACGTGAAGCGTCTCATGGAGATCGGCTGCTACCGTGGTCTGCGTCACCGCAAGGGTCTGCCCGTTCGCGGCCAGCGCACCCACACCAACGCTCGTACCCGTAAGGGTCCGCGCAAGCAAATCGGCGGCAAGAAGAAGTAGTGAGGAAGCATCGTGGCTAAGAAAAACGTACGTACGCGCATTAAGCGTTCCGAGCGTAAGAACATTGCCGTGGGCGCTGCTCACATCAAGTCTACGTTCAACAACACCATCGTCAGCATCACCGATCCTCAGGGCAACGTGATCTCCTGGCAGTCCGCTGGTACCGTCGGTTTCAAGGGCTCCCGTAAGTCCACTCCGTTCGCTGCTCAGATGGCTGCTGAGGCTGCTGCTAAGACCGCTATGGAGCACGGCCTCAAGAAGGTTGCCGTCTTCGTCAAGGGCCCGGGTTCTGGTCGCGAGACCGCTATCCGCTCTCTGCAGGCAGCCGGTCTGGAGATCTCCAGCATTCAGGATTGCACCCCCATCCCGCACAACGGTTGCCGTCCGTGCAAGCGTCGTCGCGTGTAATTGAAAGGATCGATGAAACATGGCAATTAACAGGACCCCGGTTCTGAAGCGCTGCCGCCAGCTCGGTATTGATCCGGTCGTGCTCGGCTACAGCAGCTCCAAGACCTCCAATCGCCAGCCCAAGCAGCGTCGCAAGGAGAGCGAGTACGGTGCTCAGCTGCGCGAGAAGCAGAAGGTCAAGTTCATCTACGGCGTTCTCGAGAAGCAGTTCCGCGGCTACTACAAGAAGGCTAAGGCTATGCCTGGCGTTACCGGCGAGAACCTGATGCGCATCCTCGAGTCCCGTCTCGACAACGTCATCTTCCGTCTGGGCTTCGCTCGCACCCGCAAGGAGGCTCGTCAGATCGTGACCCACGGCCACATCACCGTTAACGGCCGTCGCGTTGACATCCCGTCCTACCGCGTTTCCGCTGGCGACCTCGTCGCTGTTGCTCCGAAGTCCAAGGACCTGCTCGTGATCAAGAGCGCACTCGTTCGCAACGAGGGCTTCATGGTTCCGGCTTGGCTCGAGGTTGACATCGAGAAGCTCCAGGGCAGCGTTCTGGCCCTCCCCGAGCGTGACCAGATCGATCTGGACATCCGCGAACAGCTCATCGTCGAACTTTACTCGAAGTAATCGCAGCATTTAGTAAGGAGGCTATTTACACATGACCGAGTTCATGAGGCCTACTGTTACAACGGAAGAAGTCAACGACACGGTAGCTCGCTACATCGTCGAACCGCTTGAGCGAGGCTATGGCAATACGCTGGGCAACAGCATGCGCCGCGTTTTGCTGTCCTCCTTGGATGGTGCGAAGGCAACTGCCATCCAGATCGAGGGCGTGCAGCATGAGTTCACGACCGCCGAAGGCGTCATCGAGGACATCACTGACATCGTGCTGAACGTCAAGGGTCTGGTCTTCTCTCCTCTGAATGAGGATGTTGAAGAGGCTACCGCCCATATTTCGGTTGAGGGTCCCCGTACCATCACTGGTGCAGACCTTCAGGTTCCGACCGAGTTCACCCTTATCAACCCGGAGCATGTCATTGCTACGGTTGCCGAAGGCGGCCAGCTTGACATGACCATCCGTATCGGCATCGGCCGTGGCTATGTCTCGGCCGAGCGCAACAAGCGCACCGAGGACCCGATCGGCATCATTCATGTCGACTCCCTGTTCTCTCCCGTGCGCCGTTGTACGATGAACGTGACCGACACTCGCGTCGGCCAGCGTACTGACTACGACAAGCTGGTTCTCGAGGTTGAGACCGACGGCAGCATTGCTCCTACCGAGGCTATCTGCCGTGCCGCCAACATCATCAACCAGTACATGGGGGCGTTTTTGAGCCTGTCCGACTCCGACAGCGAGGAAGAGGGCGAGATTCCCTCCATCTTTGCTCCGGAGGGCCAGGAGTCCAATGCTGAGCTTGACAAGCAGATCGAGGATCTGGACCTCTCCGTCCGTTCCTACAACTGCCTGAAGCGTGCTGGCATCCATTCCGTGCGCCAGCTCGTCGAGTTCTCTGAAAACGACCTGCTGAATATTCGCAACTTTGGCGCGAAGTCCATCGAGGAAGTGAAGGATAAGCTCATTTCCATGGACCTCAATTTGAAGCTTTAGGAGATCTGGATCATGAGACACAACATGAAGGGTCGCAAGCTTGGCACCGACTATAGCCATACTAAGGCTATGAAGCGCAGCCTCGTTGGCGCACTGTTCCTGAACGATCGTATCAAGACCATCGAGAGCCGCGCGAAGGAGATTCGTGCTGACGTCGACAAGGTCATCACCTGGGCCAAGAAGGGCGACCTGCATTCTCGCCGTCTGGCTATCGCTTACCTCAACGACAAGGAGCTTGTCCGCGAGATTTTTGAGAAGGCTGCTCAGGGTATGTGGGCTGACCGCCAGGGCGGTTACACCCGTATCATGAAGCTTGGCAACCGCAAGGGCGACAACGCTCCCATGGTCATCATGGAGCTCGTCACCGAGCCGGTCGCTAAGAAGGCTGCCAAGGCTGAGCCTGTGAAGGCTGCTCCGGTTGCCGTCGAGGAGCCCGAGGTTGTCGAGGAGGCCGTTGAGGCTGAGGCAGCTGTCGAGGAGAAGATCGAGGAGTAAATCTCCCGTCCTCCTTTCGAGCGGAAGGTGCGTTGCGCGAAGCCGATTTACGACCGTAGCGCCGTGAAGCGCAACCGCTGACATCGTTCTATACAGGGCCGCCCATTAGGGCGGCCCTTTTTTAATATGAGCAGGACTTTGTCAATAGACAAAATTGGGCCTGACCCCGAACGCTTCATTATTCGGGGTCAGGCCCTTTCTCTATCTCAACCCTCCTGCGGCGACCTCGGCGTGTCTTTCCGACGCTCGTCTTTGCAGTTTAATATCCGCCCGTGGCGCGCATGGCGCTGGGCAATCCGTTGCTACGGCTGAGGCTATCTCGTCGATTGACAGTCTGCGGACGCGGGTGGCGCCTCGCGGCGCTCGCAAAAAAAGAGAC
>JAFYTB010000246.1 GCA_017559045.1 Eggerthellaceae bacterium
ATATGGCTTTGTGCAAACAGCTGAGGGGGAGTTCTATATCTCCGGCTCTCATATGGCGGGTGCCTTCGACGGCGACTTGGTTGAAGTGGCCAGGATTTCGCCGAAGCAGGGCAAGGGTGCTTCGAAAGGAAACGTTGCTCGCTCGGGCGACAAGCCTGCTGCTCGTGTTCTGCGCGTAATCGAGCGCGCTCATGATGTTGTGATTGGTCGCTACGAAGTGGTTGATCCGTTCGGCATCGTGGTTCCTGAGGATTCTCGCATTCCCTACGACATCTTTACCATGCGTTCAGAAAATCCTGATATCGAGGATGGCTCCCTGGTGCGTGTGCGCATCGTTCAGTTCCCCGGCCGCAACACCGCATGCGTTGGTGTTGTCGAAGAGGTCATCGGACTGGCCGACGATAGGGATATTGCCGTCGATCTCATTGTTGCTCGCCATAAGTTTGAGACTGAATTTTCCGAAGGCGCTTTGTCGGAGGCCCGCGCGGCTGTTCTTGACGAAGATGCTGCTCTTTCGGATGGCTATCGCGATATCCGAGACCGCCTTGCCATCACCATCGATCCGGTTGATGCCAAGGATTTCGACGATGCCGTTTCGTTTGAGTGGCGCGCGGAAAATGAGTCTTCGGCAGTTGGCGCGACGAAGCGCGACTCGGATAGGCCGTGGCCTCATGGGGCGACGTGTCGTTTGGGCGTTCATATTGCCGATGTGTCTCACTATGTTCCTTGGGATAGCTCCATCGATCTGGATGCTCGACGTCGAGCAACGAGCGTGTATTTGGTCGATCGAGTCATTCCGATGATTCCTCATGAGCTTTCTGACGATCTATGCTCGCTGCGTCCCAATGTGACGAGGCGCTGCATGACGGCTGACATCTATTTGACGGATGACGCCCGCATGGTTGGCTATGACCTTTATCCGGCACTGATGGAGTCGAAGGCTCGTCTGACGTACGAGCAGGCGCAGGATGTGCTCGATTGCGAAGGCTCCTTGCTTCCGGGTCTTGATCCGTCGTTGTCGAACGAGATTAGCTCCAGGCTCGTTTCGCTTTCCGCTATCGCAAAGAAGCGCGCAGCTCAGCGTCTGAAAGCTGGTGGCCTCGATTTCGCTACTACTGAAGCGAAGGTTCGCCTTGATGAGGAGGGGAGACCCGTTGCGGTTGACGTGCGTCGAAAGACCGATGCAACCGAGCTTATCGAAGAGGCTATGATCTTTGCCAATGAAGTTGTTGCAGCGCATCTTGAGGGCTTGAAGTGGCCTTGCGTCTATCGTGTTCACGAGCAGCCCGCGACCGACGCGCTCGGCGGGCTTATTCCCGTATTCCAGGAGTTCCTCTGGTTCAACGAGGGTCTATCCTCTCGTCTGGCTGTGGGTGACGCTCATGCTATGCAGGAAATCTTGGAGAAAAGCGCCGAAAGGCCTGAGGGCCAGCTGGTGTCGTCGTTGCTTCTGAGGGCGATGAAGCGTGCTGTCTATCGACATGAAAACGATGGGCATTATGGTCTTGCAAGCGATGCCTACGCTCATTTCACGAGCCCTATCAGGCGTTATCCCGACCTTGTGGTCCATCGTATGCTCAAGGCTCAGCTGAAGAAGCGCCCGGAGCGCTTCGGTGCAGAGGTTGCTGCGCTGCCGTGGATTGCCGAGCATTCATCCGAAATGGAGCGTTTGGCAGATACGGCTGCACGAGAGTCCCAGGAGCTCAAACTGGTTGAATATATGCAGCAGTTTGTGGGTCAGACCTTCTCTGCGGTGGTTTCTGGCGTGGCGTCGTACGGTATGTACGTGAGGCTCGACAATACCGCTGAGGGCTTGGTCCGCGTACGCAGCTTGGGTCAGGAATACTTCGCATTCGATGCAACGCGCCATTCGCTCACCGGTATGGATACGGGTAAGGTGTACCGTTTAGGCCAGCGTGTGGCTGTTACGCTCATCATTGCCGATACGGAAGACGGAAAACTCGAGTTTAGGCTGGCGGGCAGTCGCTAGACGGCTTCACGGACATTGGGTTGCTCCACGGATATTGGAGAGCTTGATGGATGTCGGGCTGCTTCACGGATGTCGGGTTGCTCGATGACCGATGGTTAATTCAGCAGATCGTCGATTTGGGTTTCGTCAATACAGGGAATTCCAGCATCGCGAATAAGAGCCGCTGCAACGCCCCATCCATCGCGGAGCGTACCGGTGAAGCTTCCGTCGTAGATTTTTCCCGTTCCGCAAGACGGGCTTTTTGCCTTCAGGATTGCCAGTTCGCAACCGAAGTCATTGATAGCCTCGAGGGTCTTTTCTGCCCCCTTTACGAATGGGTCAGTTGCGTCTTCGCCTTTGGCGTCGCGCACAAGGAGGGGGTTGTCGGCGATGATCTCGCAAGCAGGGTGGGGAATGGGGAGTCCGCCTTCAACTTCGGGGCAGACGGGAAGCGTCTCGTGCGTTGCAAGGGCTTCTATCACGCCTGCATGGGGTTTTGAGCCGCCGTCATAGCGACAGGCATGTCCCAACAAACAGGCGCTCACGGCGATTCTCACAGCTTCTCCGCTCTAGTACTTCGTAAGGGAATTTTTGTCCTGCAATACGTATTGTTGCAGGAAAGTCCGCTATTTATCATCGCAAAGGTGGGAGTATCTTACCTTAGTTCTGCTCGCAATACGTTAATATGGACAGAATGTGCAGCGATAGCTAAGGAGGGCACATGGAAAGAGAAAAATTTGGGTCGAGACTCGGCTTTATCCTGATTAGTGCAGGATGCGCCATCGGCCTGGGAAACGTTTGGCGTTTCCCCTACATCACGGGTGAGTACGGCGGAGCGGCGTTCGTTCTTATGTACCTCGTGTTCATGCTGTTGTTGGGTTTGCCTATCATGGCCATGGAGTTTGCAGTTGGCCGTGGTTCCGGTAAGTCTACGGCTCAGGCTTTTGACATCCTCGAGCCTAAGGGCAGTAAGTGGCACAATTTCAAGTGGGTGAGCCTTGCCGGTAACTACCTGCTCCTCATGTTCTACACCACCATTGCCGGCTGGTTCTTAGCTTACATTCCCAAGATGGCTAGCGGTGAGTTCGCTGGTGCAACGGGCGAGCAGACTGGAGCGGCATTCGGTGCCATGCTCGGTGATCCTGTGGGTCTCATCTTCTGGATGATCGTTGTTTGTGCAGTTGCCATCGTGCTGTGCGCAATGGGTCTGCAGAATGGTGTTGAGCGCATTACGAAGTTCATGATGCTTGCGCTTTTGGCCATTATCGTTGTGCTGGTCATTCGCGCGCTTACGCTTCCGGGCGCTATGGAGGGCGTTAAGTTCTACCTGACCCCCGATTTCTCTAAGCTGTTCGGTAACGGCGTGGATGGCTTCTTCGAAGCTGCTTACGCTGCCATGGGTCAGTCGTTCTTCTCCCTGTCTATCGGCATGGGTTCTATGGCGATCTTCGGTAGCTATATCAATAAAGAGCGCTCTCTCATGGGCGAGGCCGCTACCGTCGGCATTCTCGATACTCTGGTTGCTCTTACTACCGGTCTCATCATTTTCCCGGCTTGCTTCGCATTTGGCGTGTCTCCCGATTCTGGTCCGGGCCTCGTCTTCCAGACGCTGCCTCCCATTTTCGAGCAGATGCCGTTTGGCATGCTGTGGGGTCTGATGTTCTTCATCCTCATGAGCTTTGCTGCTCTGTCCACCGTTATTGCCGTTTTCGAGGGCATTTGTGCATGGTGCATGGATCAGTGGGGTTGGGATCGTAAGAAGGCTGTTCTCGTCAATGCCATTGGTATTCCGCTGCTTTCCATTCCCTGCGCTCTGGGATTCAACGTCCTTTCCGACGTTATTGTTCCGGGTATCGGCGATATCCAGGGTGTTGAGGACTTCATCGTCTCCAACAACATTCTGCTGCTTGGTAGCCTTGTGTTCGTCGCGTTCTGCGTGAGCAAGCGTGGCTGGGGTTGGGAGAACTTCCTTGCTGAGGCTAACACCGGCAAGGGCCTGAAGTTCCCGCGCTTCCTCTACAACTGGATGCGCTTTGGCGTGCCGGCTCTCGTTGTCGTCATTCTGGTTATGGGTTGGATGCCCATCATCAAGAATTGGATAGCAATGCTGGCGTAGGCATTTACGCATCAAATTGAATCCAAAAGAAAATGGCCTCTCGGGGCCATTTTCTTTTTTATATGAACAAGGCTTTGCTTCGTTTAGCGCTCGTCTTCGTCCGGATCGTAGTCACCGTAGTAGTCTTCGCCCCAGCTCTCGTCAGCTTCACCCATCATCTTGAAAAACTCGGTCTTGCGCGCAAGCTCGGGGTCGGGCAGAACCTCCAAGGACTTCTCGTACCACTCGACAGCGGTCTTCATGTTGCCCATAACGCCGTTTCCGAACTGATAGCAACGGCCCACGTCGGCCATGGCCAGGCCGTAGCCTTGTTCGGCGGCCTTCAGACACAGGAGGAACGCCTTTCGGGTGTCTTGCTCTAGGAAATCGCCGCGGAAGTAATAGCAGGCCAGGCTGTGCTGCGAGGGCGCGTGGCCCAGCTCGGCGCCGCGTTCGTATAGTTCGACCGCCTTTGCCGTATTCTCCTCGACGCCGCGGCCATGCTCGTATGCCAAAGCCAGCGTCCAAATACCATCGCCGTTGTTCTGTTCGGCAGACTTTTGCGCCAAGTCCAAAGCCAAAGCGTAGTCGTTCTTGGGACCCGCCTGATCCAGGGAGCCTCCTAGGAACATATATGTTGCGGCCAGGTCGGCCTGAGCCTGGGCATCACCGGCTTCGGCAAGCTTCTGAGACGCAGCGGCCTTCTCCAGCTTCTCAATCATGGCCGGAGCATCCTCGTCGCCAAAAGCGGCAGCCTCGTTCAGCCAATAGGCCGCCTGTTCGAAGCTGCGCTCCACGCCGAAGCCCTTCGCATAGAAGAGACCCAGATTGAACATAGCGGCGACGTCTCCTAGGTCGGCCAGTTCGGCGAACCAATGGGCAGCTTGGGCGGGATCCTGATCCACTTCATCGCTGCCGTTCAAGTACTCCAAGGCCAGCTGCTCCATAACGTATTCGTTGCCCTCTTCGGCTGCCTCGATCTTTTCTTCAAGGCTCATAAAATCGACCTCAGAGCGCTCCCAAAAGTCATCCATGTAGGGTCGCATCATGGAGTACCCGCCGAACAGGGTAGAGCACATGAGGTCGGGACGCTCTTTACCAGACACCAACCTGCAGCTGAGCTCATCGCCATCGACGTCAAGTAAAAGGCCGCATTCATCGGGGTCCAAGCCCTCGAACATCGATGCCAAATCATGATCGAGCGCATAGAAGCATAGATTTCTGAGACCGCGGAAGAACATGCCCGCGTTCTCGGCCAGTACTTCGTCGGTCGCGGTGCCGTCACCCTCGCCTGTAAGCTTGTCGATCGTCAACGTGCCCAATTCGGTGATCATGTTTTCGTCATGCATGTATATTTCGCCGCGTTGCATCGTCTTCATCGTCCAGGTCGCTGCATCGGACGTGAGCAGGAACCAGAACGGAGCCTCGATGAAGTCGACGGAGATGTCCATTCCGTCGTGATCCTCGGGAAACTCCATGCTAAGCAGGGCGTTCATTGCGTTGAGGTCGCAGTAAAAATGAGGTCTAGTCATTTGGTCTCCTATTTTGCGAATCATCAATTCGTTTCCATCTGCAGTTAGTCACTCAGAAGATCGATGAGGTCATCTCGCGTGAGCTCGGAGAGGCTTGTGCCACCTGAGCCGCCGATAACGTTTTCGGCTAGTTCGACCTTAGCTTGCTGAAGGTGCAGAATGCGCTCTTCGATACTGTCTTTAGCGATAACGCGGTAGACCGTTACGGCACGCTTCTGGCCGATGCGGTGAGCGCGATCGGTTGCTTGGTTTTGGGCAGCCGCGTTCCACCAGGGATCAGCGTGAATGACGACGGAAGCGCCGATAAGGTTGAGTCCGGTTCCTCCTGCCTTGAGTGATACGAGGAAGACCGGGACGTCGTCACTGTTGAATGCATTAACGAGGTCGAGGCGTTTTGCCTTCGGTGTTGCGCCCGTAATGCGATGGTAGGTGAGCTCCCGTTGGTCAAGAACCTCGGCGATTCTCTCAAGGTAGCTGGTGAACTGGGAGAACACGAGGACCTTCTGTCGCGATTCGATTGCCTCGGCGATGAGCTCCATGATGGCGTCCATCTTTGCAGCGGGTCCCCGGTAGTTTTCGTAAAGCAAAGCGGGATCGCAGCAAATCTGGCGCAGCTTCGTGAGCTCGGCAAGCACTTCGACTTTGTTGAGGGAGTCGGGGTTTGTAATGTGGCCGTACCTCTTAGAGATCTTCTTTTGCTCATGCAGCGAAACGCGTAGCTTCTGCTCGTGTGCAGCATAAAGACGACGCTGTTCGCCCGTCATGGGCACGTACACCGCGCTTTCCAGCTTCTCTGGCAAGTCGGGCAATGCGTCACTCTTTAAGCGCCGTAAGACAAAGGGGCCCGCAAGTGCCTGAAGTCTTCTTGCGGCGTCTTCGTTTCCGCCGACGATACCGAGTTCGTAGCGTTCACGGAAGCGAGCATAGCTGCCGAAGAGTCCTGGCATGAGGAAGTCGAAGATGCTCCACAGTTCGGACAATCGGTTCTCCATGGGAGTGCCCGTGAGTGCGAAGCGGTGCTTCGACGGCACGCGTTTCACGGCACGCGTGGTGAGCGTGGCGTGGTTCTTGATGTACTGAGCCTCGTCGAGAACGTGGAAGAGGTATTGGGTGCCCTCGAACTCTCTTGCGTCAATGCGCAGGAGGTCGTAGGAGGTGACAAACACGTCGATGTTTTCCTCGGCGCGAATGCATGCTCGCTCGTGCTTTGCTCCGACGATGGCGCGAACCGTGAGCGACGGTGCGAATCGTTCGAATTCAGCAAGCCAGTTGTAGACGAGCGATGCGGGGCAGACGATGAGAGAGGGGAGGCGTTCGCCCTCGTGGCTGCTCCCGCTCTCGGTTTCGGTGGCCATTTCGGATTCGAAGCCGTCTTCCTCCGGCCTTTCATAATGAGAAAGGAGGAGGCTTATGAGCTGGATGGATTTGCCCAAGCCCATTTCGTCAGCCAAAATGCCTCCGAAGCCCATGTCGGTTAGCGTGGAGAGCCAGCGGAATCCTTCTTCCTGATAAGGGCGGAGGGTGCCTGTCAGACCCTTGGGCACGTTGAACCTGCTGTTGTCTATCGTGTGGAACATGTTGACGTAGCGTGTGAACGATCCGTCGCGGCGCGCATCGCCGAGTTCCTGGTCGAGATAGAACGCACGATAGGTGGGCAGCTCGATGTGGCCTTCCGAAAGGTCCTTCAAGGAGAGACCCAGGTCATTTGCCAGCTGATCAAGCTGATTCATGTCGTAGTCTTCCAGGTTGAGGAAGGCTCCATTTTTGAGCTTGTGGAAATGCTTGCGCTTTCGATAGCTGGAAAGCATCGAGGCGATTTCGTCCATGCTGACGTCTTCGGCGGAGATGTCGAGGTTGATGAGGTTGCCGACAATGGACAAACCGATGCTGGTGCGCGGTTTTGCCGTACCGATCAGCCTGTCGAATGCCGGTGTGGTGAGCACTTCTCCGAGCTGCTGGAACGTGGCGAGGCCGCCAAAAAGAAGACGGGCGATCGCCTCGTCGTCACCGAGGGTGATAGTTGAATCGGGATAGAAGAACTCTCGGATCAGCTTGCGAGCTCTTTCTTCAGATCGCTCATCGCGGAGGCCCGAAGGGTGGTTTCCTTCGTGCGGGGCGGGAACATAGCTGGGGGGCATGCTGAGAATGACCTCAGCACTTCCGTAGCAAGCTTTAGCGAGAAGTTCGACAACCTGGTCATTTCGATCGAAGTAGAAAGAGAGCTTGCATTCCACGGGGCGGAATCGCTCTGCGCTTTCCGGAATGATTACGCTCATTTG
>JAFYTB010000247.1 GCA_017559045.1 Eggerthellaceae bacterium
GAGTGTGACAGACAAGGGACGGAGATGGGTGACGGATGGGCTCGTAGCTGCTGTCACATTTTCGCGAAAATGTGACAGCAGCTACGAGCCCATCCGTCACCCATCTCCGTCCCTTGTCTAAGCAAAATGCATGGGAAATAAAAAAGGACCGCGATGCGGTCCTTGGAATTATGGTGGAGCATAGGGGGATCGAACCCCTGACCTCATGGCTGCCAGCCATGCGCTCTCCCAGCTGAGCTAATGCCCCGTAAAAAGTGCAAGGAATATATTACTTCTTTTGGCGGTTCGCGCAAGACCCTATTTTGAAAAAAGTGGCGCGTATAGGACAAAAGTGAGCAATTTGAATCTCAAAGCAAACGACCCGCTGCGGAAACGCAAGCGGGTCGTTGACTAGCAAAATGAATACGAAGACTTAGAGCTCTTCGATCTTGGCGATGATGGAATCGAGCGCGCCAGCGACATCGTATTCCTCAACCTTGCCGGCGTCGACGAGGCGTGCGAACTTCGGATCCATCGGCAGCGTTGCAACTGCGGGGATCTCGTAGCGCTCAGCCACGGCTGCACCCTGGGGCTCGCCGAAGATGTGATGCTCTTTGTCGCACTCGTCGCACTTGAAGTAAGCCATGTTCTCAACAAGGCCAACCACGGGCACCTCGAGGGACTTAGCGAGGTTGACTGCCTTGCCAACGATCATGCCAACCAGCTCCTGCGGAGCAGAGACGGTAACGATAGCGTCGGTGGGCAGGGACTGGAACACGGTCAGGAAGACGTCAGAGGTTCCCGGAGGCATGTCGACAAACATGTAGTCGATCTCACCCCAGTTGGTCTCGTCGAAGAACTGCTTGATGACACCGCTGACAACCGGGCCACGCCATGCGACCGGCAGGTCGTCCTGCGGAAGCATGAGGTTGACGGACATAACCTTGATGCCGCTCTCGGTGTATGCGGGGTTGATGCCATCCTCGTCAGCGGTGAGGTTCTTCGGCACGCCGAAGGACTTCGGAATAGACGGACCGGTAACGTCAGCGTCAAGGATACCAACCTTGTAGCCCTTCTTCTGCATCTCGGAAGCAAGAAGGCTCGTGACGAGGGACTTGCCAACGCCGCCCTTGCCAGACACAACGCCGATCATATGCTTGATGTTGCTGCGCTTGTTGGGCTCAACCTTGGAGGGACCCTGAGCAGTGCGATCGCCGCAGCTGGAAACGCTGCAGCTTCCGCAGGAACCGGAGCACTCAGACATGATGTTCCTTCTTTCTTGACTAGTCGAAACGGGCGAGCGAACGCGATCATCTCGGGTCGCCCGGGGCGTTTCGTTTTCTCATGGTACGAAACGGCATGATAACACTGCATGCCCCGCGCACAACGAACTTTTAGCACAATTGGGCACAGGCCTATAAAAGGCTTCTGAAATGCAGAAAGGCGGCTGATTCGCCGCCTTTCACTGCTATTAGATTGTGGTTCTGCGTTATTCCTTGACGGATGCGTAGAACGTTGCCTGCTCGAACAGGTCTTTGATGGACTTTCCTTCTGCAAAGGGAAGCTCGAGGAACTCGCCAATAGTCTGGACAAGCTCGCTGCAGTCAACATAGTGACCCTTGTCGTTCAGCTGAGCGGTGTCCTGGACACGCCAGTAGCTGTCGTTCACGTCGGTCAGGTAGTAGGTTGCGCCCTCGACCTCCATGTACACAGCATGGTTGGCATACAGGTAGTTCCTCAGATCATCGTAGGATACTTCGAGCACCTCGGCTGCTTTCACTCCCATGATGGCCCCTTTCCTTTGGGTCTTACATTGAGTCCATAATACTAAAAGTGTCGCGCTGGCAACATGTGAACTTTCACAAACTTGGACAAGCGTAGAAGCTCCTCGCAAACGCCCGGATACGTGTTATTTACTGCAGCGCGAAAACTCGAAAAAGCGTCGTCAAAAAGCCTTTTTAAGCCGATGAAAGGGCGCACAAAAAACCGGCGCGAACTACCGCTCACGCCGGTTTTTGATCACTCTAGGGCGGTTGAATGCCCCATCGAATCGGCCCAAGCCTCGCTAAAGTGACGCGAAGCCCCGCCGGTGCCGACAGAATTCTTCCTACGCCTCAATCTTCCTAAGCTTCAATCTCGGAGAAGTGACGCGTGGCGATGCGAGTCGCCTCGGCCGCATCCTTAGCGTAATAATCGGCTCCGATCTGAGCGGCATAGTCGGCAGTAAGCACC
>JAFYTB010000248.1 GCA_017559045.1 Eggerthellaceae bacterium
GACGGATGGGCTCGTAGCTACTGTCACATTTTCGCGAAAATGTGACAGTAGCTACGAGCCCATCCGTCACCCATCTGACACAAAAAAAGGATCCGCAGTCCAATGGACCGCGGATCCTTCCGTCATCAAATTTGCGAGCTATGCCCTACTTCTTTTTCTTCAGGAAATCGAAGCTGGAGCTGATGTCGTCAAAGGTGTCCTTCAGCTCGGCGGCAATCTGAATACCATCCTTGTAGATGGCGTTCATGTCGCTGGTAGTCGAAGCAACGGCCTCGCGAGTAATGCCGAGATCGAACTCGTTCTCCTCGCCCTTCTTTGCCGGCTCCTCTTCCTCGACATACTCGTACTCATCATCGCCAGCGTAGAACAGCTCGATCTCCTCGCCGTCCTCCTCAATGATGAAGCCGATCTCGTTGTCATCCTCGTCGTAGATGTAGCCGATGATGTCGTCCTCATCAATTTCGATTTCGAAAAGCTCATGCTCTTCGCAACCGCACTCGCAACCATCCTCGCAATCGCAGTCGTCGCCACAGCCGCAGCCGCACTCATCGTCTTCGTCCCCAGTCAGATCGTCAACGATATCCTCAAGAGTCTCGGCGTGCGCATCGGCAGCAGCCTCCACGTCGTCGATGATCTCCTCGATAGCGGCCTTCACGCCTGCAAAACGCTGCTCAACAGCCTCTTCGACAACGTCGAGCTTTGCCTCAATTTCGTCTCCGATGGCTTCGATCTTGGCCTCGAGCTCTTCCGCCTTTGCCTCGAACTTCTCTTCCATTGCCCACCCTTTCTATCCAAAACGCCTTTGTCGTACTCAAACTCTAGCGAGAGCGCTCCTTCAAAACGCGATCGATCTCGCGCTTCGTGTCGCGTTCTTTCATGCTCTGGCGCTTGTCATGCAGCTTCTTACCACGCGCAAGCGCAACTTCAACCTTCACCAAGCCCTTGTCGTTGAAGTACATCTTCAAGGGAACGATGGCCAATCCCTTTTCGGCAACCTTGCCATGCAGGTAGCGAATCTGCTTCTTATGCATAAGCAGCTTGCGCTTACGATCCGGGTCAGGATTGTTGTACGTACCGTGGGAATACGGCGGAATATGCACATTGTTCAGCCACACTTCACCGCCACGAATCAGCACGAAACAGTCAGTGAGTTGGCAGTTGTTCTCACGCAGCGAGCGGACCTCGCAACCCGTAAGCTCGATACCGGCCTCCCACGTCTCGATAATCTCGTATTCGTGGAACGCACGGCGATTCTTCGCAATGGACTTTTCGTCCTTCTTCTTATTCATTCTTCCTCCCAGAGCGACATTTTCTGAGACATTTACCTAGCCGGCAAAGCCAGCCTACCCCTTAAGCCTCGATGGAGACGTAGCTCTCCGAAGAAGCAGCGGGCTCTTCAACTTCCCCATCGTCATCGGAATCAAGGATGGGCAGAGCGATGCCGGGAACGAAGCAGGCATCCTCATCCAGATCGAGCGCGAACCTCGTGAGCAGCTTAACGGCACCCTCGAGATCGGAAAGCGCTGCAACCTCGGTGGGGGTGTGCATGTATCGAAGCGGAATGGAAACCAGACCGCACGGGATACCGCCGCGCGTCACCTGAATGGCACGAGCATCGGTGCCCGTTACCGAAGGCTCCGCCTCGATCTGATACTCAATACCCTCGGCCTCAGCCGCTGCAACCAGACGCTCGAAGACGATCGGATTGATGTTGGGACCGCGAGCGATAACCGGACCGCCACCGCACTTGATATCACCGTACTTGGTCTTCTCGATGCCGGGATAATCAGTGGCATGCGTAACGTCGAACGCGATGGCAACATCAGGATTCACGCCATAGGCGCTGGTCATAGCACCGCGTGTACCGATTTCCTCCTGAACGGTAGCAACCGCCACATACGAGCCCTTTGCGCGGCCCGCCGCAGCAAGTTCCTCCATGACGCGCATGGCAACCCACACGCCGCACTTATCGTCAAATGCACGAGAGACGGCGAAACCGTCGCCGTACTCCTCGAAGCCCACGCCAAAGGTGATGACATCGCCGATGCGCACCATTTCCTTCACGCGCTCAGCCGGAAGGCCAAGGTCGATGACGAGCTTGTCGATAGGCGTCACGTTCTTGCGCTCGTCGGGCGTAATGAGATGAATGGGCTTGCGGCCAACCACGCCACGCAGAGTGCCCTTCTTCGTATGCACATCAACACGCAGGCCAGGCAGAATAGCCGCGTCAACACCACCGACGGCAGCGACGGAAAGGAAGCCCTCCTCGCTGATATAGGTGACCATGAGACCGATCTCGTCAACATGGGCGGCCAGCATAAACGTCGGACCCTCGCCCGTACCAGCAAGCGTTGCATGGACCGAGCCCATCGTGTTCGTCTCGATCTCATCGGCGACATCGGCCAGATGGGCGCGCACAAAAGCCGCAGCCTTCTCCTCGCTGCCCGTTACGGACGGAGTCTCCAGAAGCTCTTTGAGCAGATCAACATGTTCCATCTATTGGACCTTTCCTCGGTCAGTCGTCCTCTTCTTGCGCTTCTTCTCAGGCACGGGCTCGCGGAAATCGAGCGTCAGCTGGCCGTCGATCGGCGGCGCGGCTTTTTTGCCCTCACGCTTGATCTCGACCTTTTCAATCACCCACGACACAGCTTTGCTGCCATGCAGCTCAAGCATGCGCACGCGGGCATCATGCATGTTCGCTTTCGAGCCGGCGTTATAGGCGCTTGCAAACTCGAAGACGCCCGTCTCGCGATCGGCGGAAGCATTAGGAGAACGATAGTGTGCAATGTAAGTATTCATAAGAGTGATTTTACCACCAGGAAAAGCAGAGAAAGACGCGTTACGCCCACATATAGCTAACACCGCGACCGTTGGCTACAGCCTCGCGCTCAAGCGCGTCGAGCTCGTATGCATAGAGATCATCGTCGCCGTAAATGCGCGCTTCAGCATAGCCTTCCTTCACAAGAATGGCGTTGAGCATCTTATCGGCAATCTCATCTTCATCGAAGGGGTCGGACGGAGCCTCGATCCACACATAGCGCAGCAGACGATCATACTGGTCCACATCGCTGCGATCCATCTGCAGCCACACGACGTCGCCTTCGCCCAGAAGCTCATGGGTAAAGTCAGACGCGTCCCTTCCCTCGGCGGTGTTGCGGCTCTCGTCGGAGGCAACGCTTTCCGGGCAGTTGATGCCGATAAGACGCACCCTCCACTTCTCTCCGTCAATACGCACCTGAAGCGTGTCGCCATCAACCACGCGTACAACTTCAGCCTGCTCGAATCCCTCGGGGATTCTCCCTTCGGATTCACCGCCCGAACCTTCCTCACCCGCTGCGCAGCCAAAACCAAACAAGGCAACAACAAGAACGAGCATCAGGGCCCACAGGGATCCATTCAACGTGCGGCTAAGCTTCACGGAAGACTCCAATCGAACAATCAGATTTGCAACCTCCCTATGGTAACCGATATCATGGAACGAGCAGGTTTGCAGACATATCACATCCGCATGGCCGCATAAGCCGTACGGAAATGCTAAAGAGAGGATCCCAAAACGATGGAAGCATACAAGCAGGAATTCATCGAATTCATGGTGGAGAGCGACGTGCTGAAGTTCGGCGACTTCACGCTCAAGAGCGGCCGCAAGTCCCCCTTCTTCATGAACGCCGGCGCATACGTCACGGGCGATCAGCTTCATCGTCTGGGTCTGTACTACGCTCAGGCCATCAACGACCGCTTCGGTCTTGATTTCGACGTAATCTTCGGCCCGGCTTACAAGGGCATCCCGCTGTCCGTCATCACGGCTATGGGCATTTCCGAGCTCTATGGTAAGCAGGTTCGTTACTGCTCCAACCGTAAGGAAGCCAAGGATCACGGCGCCGACGCCGGCAACCTGCTGGGCACCGAGCTGCGCGACGGCGACCGCGTCATCATCGTCGAGGACGTCACCACCTCTGGCAAGTCCATCGAGGAGACGCATCCCATCCTGATGGCTGCCGCCGACGTTGAGGTCAAGGGCCTCATGGTGTCGCTCAACCGCATGGAAGTTGGTAAGGGCGGCGAGAAGTGCGCACTCGACGAAGTGGCCGACCTGTACGGCTTCCCCACTGCCGCTATCGTCGACATGGCAGAAGTCAGCGAGTGCCTGCACAACCGCGAGGTGCTCGGCCGCGTGGTCATCGATGACGACATCAAGGCCGCTATCGACGCTTACTACGAGCTCTACGGCGCAAAGAAGTAAAGCCCTAACCGCTCGATAAGCGACAAAAGGGATAAGCAAGAGACCCTGGA
>JAFYTB010000249.1 GCA_017559045.1 Eggerthellaceae bacterium
GCTCGCAGGCCGATTCCGAGGGTGATCTTGTCGGTTTGAGTATTGCCTGCGTCGGCCGGGGAGGTGCTGTTGACGGGGGAGGCGCAGGTGCTTTCGCTGACCGTCGGGAGAGCGTAGGCGGCCTCGACCTCGTTCTTTGCGAAACGGCTATAGGCGATGATGCAGGCCATGCTGCATGCTGCGCCGATGATGTTGGGGAGCTCGGGACCAATAAACAAGGCCGTGATCAGCCACGGAGCGGTGAACGAGAGCGCTGCCAAGAACGTGATGCCGAACGATCCGCGAAGCGCTTTCACGCCTCCGCCGCAGATTGCGACGAGGAAGAAGGGAGCAACGAAGGTCAGCAGAGCTTCCATGCAGGCGATTTCCGCGCTCAGTGTCAAGGAGTCAATGCTTGTGATGGTCGAAAGCGTTGCGGTGGGGACGCCGACGGAGCCGAAGGCGGTCGGCGTTGCATTAACTACAAGGCAACCGACGACGGCGACGATGGGGTTGAATCCGATTCCCACGAGCATGGATGCAGGAATAGCGACGGCGGTTCCGAAGCCAGCCATACCCTCCATGAAGTTGCCGAAGCCCCATGCGATAAGCAGAGCAAGGATGCGCCTGTCTCGCGAAATGCCGGAAAGCATGCGCTTGATGGTCTCTATGGCGCCAGTTCGCACGGTGAGGTTGTAGGTAAAAAGCGCCGCAACCACGACGAGGCAGATGGGCCAGAGGGCATTCAGGATTCCCTCAAGTGCAGCGGTCGCGATGTTAATCGTCTCGAGGTGCCAGTGAAGTGCGGCAAGGACGGCGCTTGTCAGGAGGGCGGACACGCATGCGATGTGACCGGGAAGTTTCAGGCCAGCGAGGGCAATGATGAGCCAGGCTATCGGAACGATGGCCAATGCGAAATCTATGATCATGGGCCACCTCCTAACATTGGCATCCATGCAAACGGCGCGTGAGCGTTTGCGCGAGCGAGGCGCAAAGGACGCTCGGGTTCTTGCGCAAACGACATGCGAACGACTCGGTCGCTCATGCAAACGGTGCGCAAACGAGTATTCTACCCGTTTGTGTGCGCCTGCCATTGCATATGCGCCTGAACACATTGGCGTTCATTCTTCCAGAAGCGGAAATCGAGCATGTAGCTCGCTGAATGGGAGCCGCCGCAAGTGAATGGATGCGGGGAGAAGGTGGGTTTTGCGGTATAGTGAATCAGTTCGGAATCTTTCGCTTTGCTGAGGCAAAAAGAGAGGAGGGGGAGGTCCCGTGACGGCAGATTGCAAGCCCAATTGCAAAACTCGCCAGGTAATGGTGGGTGATGTGGCTTTGGGCGGTGGTGCACCGATCGTGGTGCAGTCTATGCTGAACGCTCCCGCAACCGATGTTGAGGCTAATCTGGCTCAGATTCGCGCGCTCGCTGAGGCGGGCTGCGAGGTGGTTCGCATGGCCATCCCGCGTCGCGACTGTCTGGATGCATTCGAGGCCGTATGTGCCGAATCGCCTCTTCCTGTGGTGGCCGACATTCATTTCGATGCGGTTATCGCTATCGAGGCTGCTCGCCGTGGCGCCGCTAAGCTGCGCATTAATCCCGGCAACATCGGCGGCCTTGCCAAGACCGATGCGGTTATCGACGCTGCTCGCGAGGCGGGTATTCCCATTCGAATCGGCGTCAACGCTGGCTCGCTTGATAAGGAGCTTGCTGCTCGCGAGGATCTTTCGCTTCCGCAGAAGCTGGCTAAATCGGCTGCCGACTACGTTGCGTATTTCGAGGGCCGTGGTTTCTCGGACATCGTCGTTTCCGCGAAGGCTCACGATGTGCGCGCAACCATCGAGACGTATCGACTGCTTGCTCAGGAGATCCCGCACGTTCCGCTGCATATTGGCGTGACGGAAGCTGGCACGGCTTTCCAGGGCATCATCAAGTCTGCATGTGGCTTGGGCGTTCTGCTTGAGCAGGGCATTGGCGATACGCTGCGCATCTCGCTGACTGACGATCCCGTTACTGAGATTCGCGCATGTTGGACGCTTCTGGGTGCGCTTGACCTCAGGCAGCGTCATCCCGAGCTTATTAGCTGCCCTACGTGTGGCCGTTGCCAGGTTGATCTCATCGGGCTGGCTAAGCAGGTTGAGGAGCGTATTGCCAACATTGAGTCGCCCATCAAGGTGGCTGTTATGGGCTGCGTCGTAAACGGTCCCGGCGAAGCTGCCGACGCTGACATCGGTGTCGCGTGCGGCGACGGATCGGGCGTCGTTTTTTCACATGGTAAAATCGTCCGCAAAGTCGAAGAGGTCGACATCGTGGACGCTCTGATGGAGGAGATAGGAAAGTTATGACAAACATTATGCGCATGAGCAAGCTCTATGCTCCCACGCTCAAGGAGGATCCGGCTGATGCCGAAATCGCCAGCCACCGCCTGCTTCTGCGTGCTGGCATGATCCGCAAGACGGCTTCTGGTGTGTACACCTTCCTGCCGCTTGGTCAGCGCGTGCTTGCCAAGGTTGCCAACATCGTGCGCGAGGAGATGGATGCCATCGATTCGCAGGAGATCATGATGCCCGCTCTGCAGCCCGCTGAGCTGTGGCATGAGTCTGGTCGCTGGGATGACTACGGTCCCGAGCTCATGCGACTGAACGACCGTCATGATCATGGCATGTGCCTTGGCCCCACGCATGAGGAGCTCATCACGGCTCTCGTTCGTAACGAGCTTCGTTCCTACAAGGAGCTGCCCTGCTCGCTGTATCAGATCCAGGTTAAGTTCCGCGACGAGATTCGTCCGCGCTTCGGCCTTCTGCGCAGCCGCGAGTTCATCATGAAGGACGCTTACAGCTTCCATGCAACGCAGGAGTCCCTGCAGCAGACCTACGACGACATGAGCCGCGCATATGGCAACATCTGCGATCGCTGCGGTCTCGATTATCGTCCGGTTGAGGCTGACTCCGGTCAGATTGGCGGCAAGGTGACCACCGAGTTCATGGCTCTCGCTAACGCTGGCGAGGCTGAGCTGGTTCACTGCACCTGCGGCTACGCTGCTAACACCGAGGCTGGCGAGTGCGTGACCTATCCCACCATCCACGAGGTCGACGGTCTCGAGAAGATCTCCACGCCGGGCATACACTCCATCGAAGAGGTTGCTGCTTTCCTGAACATTCCCGAGACCTCTACGGTCAAGGCGCTTTCCGGCAAGGATGCAGAGGGCAAGCTCATCGTGTTCTTCATCCCCGGCGACCATGAGCTCAATGACATCAAGGCTGACCGCGTTGTTCCGGGCTTCGATTTCCTCACCGACGAGGAGATGGAGGCATTTGGCCTGTTCAAGGGCTCCATGGGTCCCGTTGGCCTGCCTGAGGGCGCTCGCGTTATCGCTGACCGCTGCCTGCAGAACGTCCCGCAGTGGGTTGTTGGTGCTAACGAGGATGGCTACCACCTCGTGGGCGCTAAGCTCGGCGTTGACTTCCAGGTTGACGAGTGGGCTGACCTCTGCGTGGTTAAGCCTGGCGACTCTTGCCCCACCTGCGGTCTGCCGCTCGGTGGCGCTCGCGGTATCGAGGTTTCCCAGGTCTTCCAGCTTGGCACCAAGTACTCCGTCGCCATGGGTGCAAACTTCATGGACGAGGACGGCGTTGAGAAGCCCTTCATCATGGGTTGCTACGGCGTTGGCGTTTCCCGTACCGTCGCTGCTGTCGTTGAGCAGTACAACGATGAGTACGGCATCAAGTGGCCGATGTCCATCGCCCCGGCTCACATCTGCGTTGTGCCGCTGACGGTTGGCGACGAGCTCGTTCAGCCCGCTGCTGAGAAGCTGGCTGCTGAGCTGGCTGAGATCGGCTTCGAGGTTGTCATTGACGACCGCGACGAGCGTGCAGGCGTCAAGTTCGCTGACGCTGACCTCATCGGTTGGCCGCTCCAGATCGTCGTTGGCAAGCGTGGTCTTGCTGATGGCAAGGTTGAGCTCAAGCGTCGTCAGACCGGCGAGAAGAAGGACATCGCTCTGTCCTCCCTGGCCGAGCTCATGGCTTTCGCTAAGCGCAACATGAAGAACAACACTTCTGGCGCTAACGCATTCGACGCTCTGTTTGCTTAGTCGACGGTTTTCGGCGGCTCGCTGCGGGTGACCTGCGTGGGACCTGCTGCGGGCAATTTGCGTGAGGCCTGCTGCGGGCGATCCGCGTAAACTAAATTAGCGATCAACCCCCGTTTCTCAAATGCGAGAAACGGGGGTTTTCTTTTGCGTTCTTTTGGTCTTTCGTCCCAGTGTGGCTGCGGCTCGTCTTGCAAGCTTGGGCTAACGAATGAGATTCAAGGTCGGGTCTTTAGTGACCGTCGGCATTTTGACTCGGGGAGAGACAATGTTGTTCCGTCGAATCGAGTCTTCTCGCTAAATAGTTTGACCCAGC
>JAFYTB010000250.1 GCA_017559045.1 Eggerthellaceae bacterium
AGACGGTGCTCAAGATGATGCGCGAGATGGGGATCAGCTGCGGGATTCGCCGCGAGACCGACTACCACAGGTACAACTCCTACAGGGGCCTGGTCGGGAGGACCTTCGAGAACGTCATCGGCAGGGACTTCGCAGCCGAGGGACCATGGGAGAAGATGGGCACCGACGTCACCGAGTTCAAGCAACCTTGGGGCAAGGCCTTCTTCGCCCCGGTCTACGACTTCGGCAGCAAGGAGATCGTCGCGTGGTCGACGTCGCTGCACCCCAACATGGTGCAGCAGCACGAGCTCCTCGACCAGCTCCTCGCCAAGATGCCAGAAGGGTCGACCCCGATCCTGCACAGCGACATGGGCTGGCAGTACCAGCAGGCAGGATGGTGCAACAGGCTGAAAGAGGCCGGCGTCGTGCAGAGCATGTCTCGGAAGGGCAACTGCATCGACAACGGGGCGACGGAGCAGGTGTTCGGCCATATCAAGGATGAGTTCTTCAAGGGCGTCGTGTGGCCGAACTTCGAGGCGTTCAAGAAAGACATCGACGCATACGTCGTTCACTGGAACACGAGAAGAAGGCAGATTAAACTGAAGGGACTGACCCCGGAGGAGTTCCGGAATCAGTCCCTGTTTGCGGCCTAGGCCGCTTTATTGACCCGTCCTAGAACTGGGATGCAGTTCATGCAGAAGGAGGGGCTTCATGCCGCTGCCGTCCACAAGAAGATCGTCGAGCCTTATCGGAGTGGCCTCTCCAAAGCCCAGTCCGCAGGTCAACGCCAGGATAAGCGGCGGCGCGTCCCTCTGCACCGCCTTTCCCGATCGCTTCGCGTCGCTTTTGAGGAAGCGCTCAGGTCATCGTCATTCACTCTCAGTTCGAGCAGAAGGCAGCAGGTGTCGCCCTCAAAGGCGCCTCGGAAGCCGAAGGTCAATCGAATCTTTCAGTACACGTTTGCGCGACATATCTCAATCAACGATAAAGGAAGGACAACGAAGGCGGGCGGGATGAACGCAGTTGAGGAAGCCTCTTTACACGTTCCCGGGAAACTTGAGGGGCTCCACTTTCTTGAGATAATCTTTTCTCAACGTTTGCCAGTTGCTGCGGAACTCCCCTGCCCCATCCAATATCCTGTGGTCCGTAAAACGCTTCCTTGTCGAATCGGATTTACGGACTATTTTACGGACGGGAAACCGCTGAATTACCTGCAGTTTCACGAGAGTCAGGAATACGATGGTTTTACGGAGTGTGAAAATGGTCACCGCCGCAGCCGACATAATAGGCGGAGGCGCAAAGACATGAGGGACATAGAGCGTTCGGATCCGACTAAGTCAAGGACGATTCGAGGTGCGTTCGAGGCTTCTGCCACTACGGACGCTTTCCCAGAACGTAGGCTCTGGCGCCTTTAGCCCTATCGGGAAGCTCCTTCGGGCCGATGCCGAACGCACCCCACACGCAAACCTCCATGAGCAGGAACGTCGCGAGGTAGTAGGCGATGCTTAGGAGCCACTCCCATGCGGGCATGCCCTGCGCGCCGAAGGCGATAATGCAAACCGCAGAAGGAAGCAGGATCAGCAGCGCGGTCGCCATACCGGGAGAATACGGCCTCTTAAGCCGGTGAATTTTGATTCCGGCCACGTAGATGAACGACTCGAAGATGCCGAGGATGGCGGGCACCATGGCGAGCCATGCAATCTCGTGTAGGAAGAAGGGCACATACGCGAAGAACACGATGGCGATGGCCACGGCGCCGTGGGCTTTTTCCATCTGAAGTTCGGTGGCGTCCTTAATGCCGAACATTTTGGACATGAGATCGAAGAAGCCGCCGGGGAATCGCATCTCCTCCCATTCGTGGAGGGTGACACCCACGATGAACACGCCTATGGACCGCTGAACGGGCTCCATTCCGTCCCACCCGATTGCCAGGTATGCCGCCACCGCGATGCCGGCGACGGTGAGTATGTGCAAGTTATGCTTCGCCCAGAACTCCATGCTCGCTC
>JAFYTB010000251.1 GCA_017559045.1 Eggerthellaceae bacterium
CGAAAACAAGCTCGTGTTTATCGGCGGGGATGCCAATGCCGGTATCGACGACCGACATGATCACCTCATCGCGCGAAGCATCGTAAGACACATCGACGTCAACACTACCTCCAGCAGGGGTGAACTTCACCGCATTGCTGGCAAGGTTAACGAGAATGCGACGTACCTTCTCCCAGTCGCTCATGATAAGCGGAACATCGGGGGCAACAGTGGTTGTCAGGCGAACGCCCTTGCGTTCGGCAACAGGCTCGTTGGCAGCGGCAACCATGCCCACCACATCGGCCATATCGATAAGCTCAAGGTTGATTCTCTCGGAACCGGCCTGAATGCGAGCCGTCTCAAGCACGTTCTCAACCATCTCGAGAAGCACCTGACCGTTCTTCTGAACCTCCTCAAGCTGTCGACATGCAGACTCGTCAGCCGGATCGACATTCTGAGCAAGCAGCTCAGTAAACGCGAGGATCGAGGTAAGTGGCGTGCGCAGCTCGTGGCTGACGATGGCCAGGAAGTCCGACTTATAGCGATTATCCTGAGCAAGCTTCGCATTAATGGCTTCAACATGAGCTCTCTGACGCTCAAGCTCCTCGTTTGCGTCACGAAGCTGCGCGGTACGCTCAGAGACCTGCAGCTCAAGCGTGGAATAATACTCAGAAAGACTGCGAGCCATCTCGTCAAAACGAAGGAACAGACTGTCGACCTCGCGCGAGGAGTAGAACTCATCTCGAGAATCATAGCCCTCAACGCCAGATCCAAGAGCCTCGGATGAAGATCCCAGAATCGCAAAGGATCGCTCGAGCTCCCCAAGCGGCTCAGTAATGAGCTTCGACAAGACGGAATAAATAGCAACACCGGTGAGAACCAGAAGAATCAAGAAAAAGGCGACGTTGGTCCTAACCGAAGCAGCCATGGCATCGATAGCCGAATCAGCAGGAGTAATAACGCTCACCGCGCCGGCAACATCACCGACAGCAAGGCCCTCTTTCGGATACCCGGTCGGATCGAGCTCGCCCTCAGGTCCACCGTGGCACTCCACGCAGTTCTCCGAGACCTCCATGGTCTCGACATAACGGAATACCTCCTGGCCATCGACCTTATCGAAGCCATAGCGGACGGTCTCTTTTCCCATCAGGAAAGCCTCGAGAGCCTCAGCTTCATACGTGTCAGGTTGGTTATCGATGTTTCGGGGGTTGAAGTTTACGAATCTGATGAAGTAGTCGTAATCGGATCTTTCCGAGAACAACGCAGAGACGGCCTTGCCCGCGATCGCGCAGTGCAAACCCTTGTAGTCATATTCGCCTTCGGAGGTGTAGTTGATCACGTTCTGGTTGATGGAGACGAAATCCCAAACGGCATCCATCTCGGCAACCATGACGCGAGATTGCTCAATGAGCTCATCAGTCGTGCGTCTTTGCTGATCAAGATAGGTAAACGAGGTGAAGGCAATGCAAACGAGGAGCGAGACGCTAAAAAGGAGGCCGATGATCTTCGTTCTCAAGCCAACCGAGGTTCGCCTGCGAACATGCCTGAATTCTTTAGCCACACACTCCCCCTTCGCCATCACTCAAACCGCTTCATTATAGACGAAGCATGATGACGCACAGAGCAGCAGAAAGCCTAGTCGACGTAGTAGCGCTCTTCGACGATGGTGTCGGTAGCTTCTGCGCCAAGCGTTGCGGCGAGAGTATTAACGGTACCCTCGGCGATACCGGCAAGCGCGCCATAGAAGGAAGACTTTGCGCGACGCTGAACATTGCCAAGATACATGGGCGAATAGACGAGCACATGATCGGAGAGGAAGGAGCGGGTGCTCGACAGGGCCTCTTCGGCAGCCTCGACGTTTCCAGCCTCGTACGCCTCGGCAGCAGCACCAAGAAGATGGGCGATGAAGGCCAGCTCGATGCCGAAGTGATCATCAGGTTCGGTTTCAGCACGATCGAAACGCAGGCCATGGGTGCGATAGAAGGCACGAACATCGAGGGTGGTAGGGCCGAAGACCGTGGAGTCGTCGGTGCGATACACGGACTCGTAGGGAGAAGTATGGCTTGCGCCAATCATGTAGAAGAGATAGGTGCGATCGAGGTGCACCTCGCGTGCGAGACCCTCGAAGCCGTCGCCCTCGCCAGAGGCAAGTGCATCGTGGAAGGCCTTAGCAGCCTCAGGAGCCACCTGAGTAAAAGGCTCCTCAAGGAACATCTCGCGATCAGCTACGAAAGCAGAGAGCTGATCAGCCGGATCGGAGAAGAAACCCCACGAGCAAAACGAGCACAGCGCCTGATAGGCACGGCAAGCATCCGCAGTAAGCTCGATCGTCTTGTTCATAGGTTTTCGTTCCTTTCGATTTCCAGAATCGCAAATCAGCGTTAAAGCTTCAAACGGCAAAGAGCGGAGCCTTTACAGCCATTCCACTCCTCAGATTAATGCAATGAGTCAGCAAACGGGGTCGCAGCGCCCGTGTCCGTTGCGCTTTGCAAGCAGACACCTGATCGGGAAAAACCCCGACCACTCGCTACGACCCCGCAAGCCGTATGGGGATCGGCCGCCAAGCGACGGCCGAAACCTAGTTACTGCAGATGGGAAACTTCCATCTCGTTGAGCAGGGTGCCGCCCTTGGAGGCGTCACGATGCAGACCGAAGACCACGTTGGGCATGGTGTCAGCGGTGAGCTCGCCGATAGCAGCAGCGTCGCCGTGAGCAGCGCGGAGATCCTCGATGGTGCCGAACTCGAGAGCACGGACCGGGCAAGCCTTTGCGCAGGTGGGGTTCGGAGTGCCGTCGGCGCTCTCGTCGCTGCACAGGATGCACTTGTGGGACTTGCCGTCAGCGAACTGAACGGGGTGGCCATAGGGGCAGGACTTCTCGCAGGTCATGCAACCGATGCAGGTCTCGGGATCGTTGGAAACGATGCCGGTAACCTCGTCCTTAACCATGGAGCCAGTCGGGCAGTTTGCAGCGCAAGCCGGCTCATCGCAGTGACCGCAGGTCATGGATGCGTAGTAGGTGAACACGGTGTGGGTGTAAGCACCTGCCTCGTCAGCAGTCCACTCGCCGCCGCCGAACTCGAAGACCTTGCGGAACTTTGCGGGCACCTCGAGATTGTTGCGGTCCATGCAGGAAGTCATGCATGCCTTGCAGCCGGTGCAGATGTCAGTGTTGACGTAAAAACCGTACATTGTTTATCCCCCTTACGCCTTCTCGATCTTGCACAGGTTGGAGTGGACGCCGTTGCCCTTGGAGAGCGGAGTCGGGCGGCTCGAGGTGAGGACGGAGATGCAGCCGCCCAGGTCGAGGACGTCCTTGCTGCCGATGGTGGCAGCGTCGCGGGTCTCGGGCTCATACCAAGCACCCTGCGGGATGGAAACGACGCCAGGAAGGATACGCGGAGTGACGCGAGCCGGGAGCTTCGTCTTACCACGCTCGGTGGAAACGATGACCATGTCGTCGTTAGCGATGCCGAGCTTAGCAGCGTCGCCCTCGTTGATCCAGCACTGCTGCGGAGCAACGGAGTTCATCCATGCAACGTTACCGTAAGAAGAGTGGGTACGGGTCTTGCCATGGTGACCGATGAGCTGGAACGGATACTCAGCCTGCAGCGGATCGCCATAGGTCTCGAAGCCTTCGTACCAGATGGGCAGACCGGTGATCTGGTCACGGCCGTCGTCGGGCACGTAGCCGCCACCAGTGAGGTCCCACTGCTTGGAGACGTTGTAAGCCTGCTTGGAGAAGACCTCGTACTTGCCAGACGGGGTGCCGAGGGTCTCGGGCAGCGGAGCGACAGCCGGCTCATGCTCGTCGGTAGCCTTGAACAGGCCGCCAGCACGGAACTCCTCGAAGGTAGCCGGGATGTCATCGCCACCAGCGATGCCCTGCTCGTAGCACCACTGGACCCAGTCGAGCTGAGTCTTGCCCTCGGTGAACTCGTCAGCAACGCCGAGCTTCTCAGCGATGAGAGCGCAGATCTCGTAAACGGGCTTGCTCTCGTACAGCGGAGCGATAGCAGCAGACTCGCAGCAAACGAAGCCGGTCCATGCGTTACCGCCGGTGCAGACGTCGTCCTCCTCGAACGGGGTGGTGCAAGGCAGGATGTAGTCGGAAGCAAGAGCGGTCGGGGTCAGCCACGGCTCAACCGTAACGACGCAGCGGAGGCCAGACTCCTTCTCGTCGGGAAGGTTGTAGATGCGGAGAGAGTCGTTGATGTCAGCATGCTGACCCATCATGACGTTGGAGCCGTAGTTCCAGACGAACTTGATGGGAGCCTTCATCTTGATGGAACCCGGAGTCTCAGCGAAGAGCAGAGCGCCGTTCTCGTCGTAGCGACGGACACCCCAAGTGGTGTCGTCCATGACGGTGTAGTCCTCGATAGCCTGATACCAGTCGAAGAAGGAGATGCAGTTCTCAACGGTGTTCTTCTCAGTGAAGCTCGGGATTGCGGTTGCAACAGCGTAGCCCACGCCGCCGGTAGCCTCGCGAGCACCAGTGCCGCCGCCGGAGATGCCGACGTTCTTGGTGATAGCGGGGATCATAGCGATTGCACGAGTGTTGTTGCCGCCGTTGGAGTGACGCTGCGGACCCCAGCCCTGGATGGTAGCAGTCGGGCCGTCGAGGTACATGTCAGCGAGCTCGCGGATCTGAGCAGCCGGAACGCCGCAGATTGCGGAAGCCCACTCGGGGGTCTTAACGCCGGTGCCCTCATATGCGCCGGTGCCGTTGAGGTATGCCTCGTAGGACATGTCCTCAGAGATGGTCAGCTCGCCAGAGGGGTCCATGCCCAGGAAGGACGGGGACTTCGGCTCAGCAGCAATGACATCCTCAGCGAAGGTGTCGGAGTAGAAGCCGACGAACTTCTCGCGGATGAATGCCTCGTCCAGCTTGCCCTCGGAGTAGAGGTACTGGATCATGCCAGCAACGAGAGCAACGTCGGTGCCGGGGCGGATAGCGATCCACTTGTTAGCAACACCAATAGCGGTGTCGGTCAGGTGCGGATCGACGACCACGATGGTGGCCTCGGGGTTCTGCAGGCGAACCTCGGTGAGGAGGTACTGCATAGCAGAGCCGCTCATACGGGTGTTAGCGGGGTTGTTGCCGAACAGCACGATGTGCTTGGAGTTCACGAGATCGGTAACCTCGTTGTTGGACCAAGCGTCGCCGTTGAACAGCGGCATCTCCCAGGTGATCTGACCGGTGGAGTAGTCAGCGTAGTGACGCAGGTAGCCACCCCAGAGGTTCATCAGACGAGCAAACATGGTGTTGTCGGGATGCCAGGACTTGGAAACGGTGCCGCCGAGAACGCCGGTGCCGTACTGGATGTAGAACGCGTCGTTGCCGTACTCGTCCTTGATCTCCTGCATGATTGCAGCGATCTCCTCGATAGCCTGATCCCAGGTGATCTCCTCATAGAGGCCCTCGCCGCGCTTGGTGCCCTCGACACGCTTCAGAGGCTTCTGAACGCGGGTGTCGTTGTAGATGCGCTGACGGTTGGTGCGACCACGGACGCAGGAGCGCATCTGATAGATGCCGCCCTTGCCGAAATCGTCGGTGCCCTCATCGTCGATGCCAATGCGAACAACGGTGCCTTCCTTGACGTACACCTTGAGCGGGCAACGGCTGCCGCAGTTAACGTGGCAAGCCGACCAGGTCATGGTGTCGTACTCAAATCCGCCCTCAACAACCGGCTCTTCTGCAGGCTCAGCGCTGCAACCAGCCAGTGCAAGACCTGCACCAGCGAGACCGGTGAGAGCAAGGAACGAACGCCTGGAGATGCCAGGCTGGTTGGTAGTCGTCATGGACTTCCCTCTCCCTCGTCTTTCCCTTTTTACATAATCAAGACTGCTAGCGTGGGTCCTCTCGCCCACGATACAAGCATCTGGCTGAAAACTTTACCGAGAGAGGCATGCTGTTTCCATGTGCAATTAGTTCATTTTTTATTAATGAATTATTAATGCGCAGGTCAGAAGCGTGTTTAATCCTTAATCAATGCAAAAGAAAAGCGGGGCTCGTAAGAAGCTACGGGCCCCGCTTGCTGCATCGGGAAACTAGAAGCAAAAAGAGTGCTTAAGAACGGTCGTCCATCTCTCCAACGAAGCCGCGTGCGAATTCGCGAGCGTCGAAATCCCTGAGATCCTCGATGCCTTCGCCAACGCCGATCTTAATGATAGGCAGCTCAAGCTCATGGCTGACGGCAAGGGCAATACCGCCCTTAGCAGTTCCGTCGAGCTTGGTAATGATGAGAGCATCGAGCGAGAGTGCCTTGTTGAACTCGCGAGCCTGCTGAAGACCGTTCTGGCCCGTGGTCGCGTCGATAACGAGAACCGTATACACGGGAAGCTTGGAGCGCTTGCGAACGACATTCACAACCTTCTCAAGCTCACGCATGAGGTCTGCGGAAGTATGGAGACGACCCGCAGTGTCGATGAGGACAAGGTCGCTGCCCAGCTCTTCGGCACGCTCAATAGTTGCATAGCAAACGCTAGCGGGATCGCTACCGCGCTCGCGGGTGACCATCTCGACCTCGGCACGCTTCGACCAAACCTCGAGCTGCTCGATAGCGGCAGCGCGGAAGGTGTCGGCCGAACCAAGAACAACCTTGCGACCAGCGTCGGTAGCTTCCTTGGCAATCTTGCCGACCGTCGTGGTCTTGCCGGTGCCGTTAATGCCAACGAACAGGATCAAGGAGGGCTCGCCGCCGAGAATCTCTTCGCCACCCTGCGTAAAGGTTCCGGCGATCTGGTCATTCAGCATATCGAGGACCGCGTAAGCATCAGGCAGGGCCTTGCGCTTTGCCTGATCGCGCAGATTGTCCACGATCTCGCAAGCCGCAGAACCGCCAATATCGCTGAGGATAAGTGCCTCCTCGAGACCATCCCAAAAATCATCATCAAGGTCGGGGCCGCGATCGAGCAGTACGTTCATCTGCTCCTTGAACTTAGTGCGGGAACGAGCCAAGCCTTCGCTAATGCGATCGAAAAAACCCATGCGGGCTCCTATCAGGTAGAAAACACGTATCGAATTAGTTTAGCGCAACTTGGGCGCTCGTCGAGAACGCATCGACGCACGCACGAATGAGACCAGAAACAAATCGGGCGCGGCAACCAAGTGGAAGCCACGCCCGACAAAAGGGGATTTAACGCGAAGCGTTAGAGCTGAGCAACCTGACGGCCGCAGAGCATACCGAAGGTCACGCAACGACCAGCGTTGAGGCCAGCAGCGAGGTTCGGGTAGGTGCCGTTGTAGTAGTTGCCAGAGTCGTTACCGATGACATAGAGACCATCAATAGGAGCGTTCTCGGCGTTCAGAGCCTGGAACTTGGTGTTGATCTTGATGCCGTCAAGGGTGCACAGGGTCATACCAGAGAGCTTGCAGGCATAGAAGGGAGCCTTACGCAGCTCGGAAAGACGGAAGGCCTCCTTGCCGTACTGGGTGTCATTCTGGGCATCGAAGTAACCGTTGTGCTCTTCGACGGTAGCAAGGAAGGTCTCCTTGTTGATGCCAAAGGCCTCGGCGATCTCCTCGAGAGTGTCAGCCTTGATGACCTTGCCCTCTTCGATGAGGCTCTCGATGATAGCTGCGGTGCCGTCGACACCCTCGGGATCCATCTGGTTGGTACCCTCGCCCTTGATAAGGCCGGAGCAACCGATGGTGTGGAAGCGAACGATGTCCTCGGGCCAGTTGGAATCCCACACGTTGAACCAGGCACGCTGGCTGCTCTTGCGAGCCAGAGCATGAACGAGGAAATCATAGGGAGAAGACTCGTTGGTGATACGCTCGCCCTCGATGTCTACCTTGAGGAAGGGCTGGGTTGCCATATGGAAGTAACCGAAGTCCATGGCGAAGGGATCGCCAGGCATCTGGTCAGGACGCATGATGCCGCGGTCGAAGACCATGGAAGTGGGGTTCTCGTCCTTGACGGCACCCGCCCAGAGGCATGCCTTGATGCCCTGGCCCTGAGCATTGAAGTTGCCGAAAGGAACCAAGCCGCAGAGGCCCTTAGCGGTCTCAGCCTGAAGGGTCAGATACATATCGGGGTTATTGGAGTAGCCACCAGTTGCGACGATGACGCCCTTGGAAGCGTTAATGCGCAGGTACTCACCGTTAGCGTTGGAAGCATAGATGCCGATAACCTTACCGGTCTCATCCTGGATCAGGCACTCGAGTCCCGTCTCATAACGCAGCTCGGCGTTCGGCTGAGCGAGGAAGTTGCCCTCGACGAGCTTATAAGTCACGCCCTCGGCGCTTGCCTCGTCCTTACCAGCCTTGCCATTGTCGAGCATTGCGCCATGGCCAGTAGGCCAGCACTTGTAACGGGTCTCGTGCTCAGGCATGCTCCACTCGAGATCGATCTTGCAGAGCTCCTTGCCGTCGACCAGGTCACAGTACCAGTTAACAGCTTCAGCGGAATTGTCGGCCCAAAGCTTATACAGATCGAGAGAGCCGTTGTTCAGAGAGTAGTGCACCAGGTCGTTGCAGATCTCCATCGGATCAATGTTGATACCCTGCTCGATCTGCTTCTTGGAACCAATAGCACCGATAGCGGAGCCGCGCAGACCCGTGCCGGTAGCATACTTCTCAATAAGCAAGGTCTTGGCACCCTCCATCGCAGCAAAGTTTGCAGCAACCAGGCCAGAGCAGCCAGCGCCGATAACCAGAACCTCGGTGTCGATGGTCTCAACGCAGTCGGCATCCGTGATAGCCGGCGGCTC
>JAFYTB010000252.1 GCA_017559045.1 Eggerthellaceae bacterium
CAACCATGGGTGGTCCAACTTTTCTGCCGCAATCCCAACTCGACTTTTCATGCAGAGTGACTCCGAATTTGCCGCATTTGGCACCAAAGTCGATATCTCATGCAGTCATGGATGGCAAATCTGGGACGTCGGCGCATCAGCACATGCGAAAAGAGCCGGTTGAGCTGGATCGAGCTCCAAGAGGGGTCTGATCCAGCTCAATCGGCTCTAGTTGCCTTGCGGGCGACGGAGGTTTAAGTGATCACAAAATGTGTCACCTAACTCCGTCCCTTATCTGACACATTATTTGGTGAAAAAGAAGGGCGGCGGGATATAATCCCGCCGCCCTCAGTGGCTAGCTATTTCAAGTCCAGCTTAGATGCTGTAGTAGAAGCGCATGAGCATGGTTGCTGCCTGAGCGCGCTGGCACTTGTCCTGCGGGCCGAGGTAGCCGTTGGGCTCGCCGTTTGCGTCGGTGTAGCCGCTGATGATGCCCTCACCAACTGCCCACTGCATTGCCTCGATGGCGTAGTCGCCAATCTTGTCGAAGTCCTTGTAGCTGAGGAGGTTGCTGTCCTCGCCAGCAGAGGTGTCCATAGCTGCATACTCGGCAAAGCGGAGCATCATGGTAGCAAGCTGCTCACGGGTGAGGCCGTCCTGCGGACCAAGAATGCTGCCGTCGCCGTAGCCGCGAAGGATGCCGGTTGCGACAGCCCACTTGATGGAGTCCTCTGCCCAGCTGCTGATCTTGGCGGCATCACGGAACTCGAGCTCTACGAAGTCGCCCACGGTCATGTCGAAGTTGAGAGACTCTGCGAAGCGGCACATGATGACAGCGAACTGCTCGCGGGTAAGGGTGTCCATCGGGCCGAACTTGTCAGCGAAGAGCTCACCCTCGGGGACGTAGCCCTCCATGATGCCCATGCAGACAACCCACTCGACGCCGTCGTGGTACCAAGCGTTAGGATCGGTGTCCTCGTAGAACACAAGCTGGCAGTCCTCGTCGCGCGGGCACTCCTTGGTGAAGTCCTCCATGATGGAAGAGACGATCCAGTAGTTGTCTACCGGACCAAGCATGAGGTACCAACCGCTCTCCATGTCAACGTACTCAGTCGGATCGGTGCTGAAGCGGCCGCCAAGGACGTCAACCTCAGCGCCATCGCCGCCTTCGCCGGCCACGAGGCCGCCGTTGAGCGTGCCATTCCAGAACGCGAGATAGGCGCAGGAATCGTCGACAAGAATGTCGTCGGTAACGATGTCGCCCGTGACGATAGCGTCGCTGACCCACAGATCGCCGTAGTTGATGACGGCGTAGTCGCCACCCTTAACGATGGCGTTGTCGAGATCGGCCCAGGCGTTGGACTGGTTCAGAAGAGCGCAGTCGATGCCCTCGCCGGCTACAAGGCAGGCGGGAAGGACGCTGTCGTCACCGAAATCAGGCTCGCCGAGGAAGAAGGAGTAGTGGTTGATCACGACGGCCTTGCCGGAGCTTGCGTTGTTTGACACAACGCCACCGGTGATCTGCAGATGGACCTTATCCCCGACTTCGATCGTGCACTCGGGGGAAACCGAGGTGATGTTGAAGCCATCAGCGATGAGGTAGATGTCGATGAAGCCTGCAGCCTGAATGCTGATGTAGCCATCGCCCAGGTCGACGTCGTCCTGGAGGTAGATGGAGACCATCTCGCCGTACTCGGCCTCGGGGTCGCTGAAGGAGGCGGCGTAGTCGAATGCCTCCTGAAGATCCGCGAACTCGGTAATCTCACCGTTCGGATCCTCGACAGTGGCGACGGTTTCGCCAGAGGCGAACGCCAGGGCGGGGATGGACAGACCCGCAGCCAGCGCAACGGTGGCCATGGCCACCAGAAGCTTGCTAAGTCTTCTCTTCATGTCACTTCCTCTCATTTAGAAGGGGCGGGCGCTGCTTGAAAAATAGACCCGCTATGTAATGTGAAGTATCGCACAGTTGGTCGTCGTTGTTGGCCTCACCGTGGGGGTTTCAGTGTTGTTGGAAATTGCATTCTCGACATTTCTGGCATGAGCGGAGCGCTTTGCGATTCGACGGGCATGAGTGGGGCATTTTGCGATTCGATGGGCATGAGCGGGGCGCTTCGCGGTTTGGAAAGCGCGGTTCGTGGTTCGAGAAGGGGGTTTAGCGAGATTGATCTCCGAAACCATCTTCTTTGTAAAGAGAAAGCACGCGGAATGCATGTATTCTTTTGCATACGCGTAATTGTGGATCGGATTGAATTGGGCCTGGTGCTCGGGATCGATCTGCGAAAAAACGCGCGGTGCGGGCATTGTATGTGCGGGCATTGTATGTGCAGGCGTTGTATGTGCAGGTGTTGCATGCGCAAACATTACATCCCGCTTAAGCAAGACGACGATAACGAAAGGAGTGAGCATGAGGAAAACGCGTAAGATGCGTTCGGCCATCGTGTCGCTGCTGCTGGCGTTCAGCCTGGCATTCAGCATGGCTGGAACTGCATTTGCGGCCGACGCAACCGATTCGAACGGCGCGAACGGATCGGGTACGTATGTCTCCCTCGGCGCTTCCAATGTGAATGGCTATGGCCTGCGTGGCTATATGAAGGCTGTTCCTGGTAAGACCATCGATCAAACTTACGAGGCAGCCGCTCTTGATCCCAGCATCAAGGACGGCGCCAATTTCCTTGGCTACACCACCGAGACTCCGGGTAGCTACCCTGTGCTCGTTGCCGATGAGCTGGGCTACGATCTCGATCAGCTTGCCATCAGGTCTATGCGAGCAGAGGAGCTCCGTATCCTGCTCGACAATGAGTATTACGGCGACTCTTACAGCGCATGGCGCTTCGTTGGCTCTGGCAAGTGGTTCGACATCGCTGTTTCCGGCGGTCTTGATGCGCTCCGCGCTCAGTATCAGGCTAAGGTTGCCAAGGCCGATCTCGTTACCGTTGACATTGGTGCCAACAACTTCGGCATCTACATCAGCGATCAGCTGAGCAGTGACTACGCATACGACAACGATCTTGCCCTCATCGACCCCAAGCTGGCTGAGCTGTATGCCTCCGCTCAGGCTTACACGAGGGAGCTTGTCGCTCAGTATGCACCGGAGTACAGCGAGGCTCTGCGTGGCGAGAAGAACCTCGTCGACACCATCGCATACGCTCTGGCTGGCTTCTGCGTGAACTTCGATGCCGTCATGGAGAAGATTTACGAGTTGAACCCCGACGCTGAGGTCGTGGTTGTCGGCATCCAGAATCTCATGGAGGGCTATGCCGTCGAGCTGTCTGACGTTGATGGCGTTGTTCCGGTTGGCGAGCTTGTCGGCGCAGTCGTCGATGCTGCGAACCTCTATGCTGCCGTTGGCTCTTCCTACTCCGAGTCGTATCTCTTTGCTGATCCTTGCCAGGACGGTAATGTCGAGACCTTCCTCGAGGACATCGTTGCCTACAATGGCAACCCCGCAACCCTGAGCGCTGAGATCCGCGACTGCCTTGACGTTCTCGACGGTGACCCCGGCGATGGCTATGACAAGGGTCTGCATGTCAAGTACATGATCAACAAGGCGACCTCCGGTAATTACACCAAGGCCATGCTGAACGCTGGCTATGACGCAGCAGCTACTATTCTGCAGGCTGCCGCAAAGGTCGAGGCCCTCGATGTTAGCGTGCTTAAGGGCGACGGCGCCGCTAAGGCTGCTCTCGAGGTCGCTCTTGCCGATCAGATTATGGCTGCAGCACTGGCAGCTCAGGCTGATGCCAATTACGACTACGTCCTCCCCGAGGGCTTCTTTGCAACCGTCGCAGAAGAGGCTGGCGTTTCCGTGAACGCCATTGAGTCTGTGGCTGTGCTTTACGTGCGTTCCGAGGTTGGAAATGTCTTCTTCGGTC
>JAFYTB010000253.1 GCA_017559045.1 Eggerthellaceae bacterium
GGCGTTCGCGGACAGGTTCCTGGTGAGGAACAGCCTCTACGTCACGTCGGCCATCGCGGTTTGCATCGTTGTGTACATGGCCTTCAACTGGGAGGCCATGCCGGTCACGCAGAGGATCATCGGCCTCTACTACGTGCTGATTGCGGCGCACGAGTGGGAGGAGCTCAAGTTCCCCGGCGGCTTCGTGGAGCTGGTGGTCGCGCTCACGGGCATGCCGCTTCGCGACATGCGCCTTCCCAAGTTCGCGCTCTTCTGCATCACCGTCTACATGCTGCTCGTGCCGTTCTGCCTGCCGCAGGTTCACTGGCTCGTCATCGCCGCGCTCGTGCTGGGCGTGGTCGAGCCGCTCGCACACATCGCGGCGGGGCGTGTCAACCCCAAGACGAGGATTTACTCGCCCGGCATGGTCACCTCGCTTTTGTTCATGCTGCCACTCGATGTCTACACTATCTGGTATGTGGCAACGGCCGAGCCCTTCGCGTGGTACCTGTGGCTCGCGGCGGCCGTGCTGCTGCTCGTGCCGCTGTTCGCCACGCAGCGACTCATCGTGGTGCGCATGATGGGCATGGACTACGGCGCGTTCGTCCGCAACGCGCGTGACTCCATCCTGGGTAAAAGGAAGATCGGGAGTTAACGGAGAGGGCTAATTACTCTGGGAAGCCGACCTGTCAACGCACGCGATTCCGGTCTCTTTTCTGCGAATCGCCTTCGCTTGGGGCGGACCCTCCCAGCGCTTGGAGCTGCCGACGTGCAATTGCAAACCCACAATCAGGCACAGCTGGCTTAGAACGGCTTATACGGGCTTAAGAAACCCCTCTGGCGAGCGAAAGCACCCAGAGGGGGTTTATCGTGCTCAGCTGGGGAAATGTGCATTACCGAACGTGAAACGTCACTCCCACTCTATAGTTCCCACTTTTCCGACTCGTGTGCCCTCGTCCATCTCGTGCCGACCCGTGTTCCCACGTCCGACGAAACCCCGCATTTCGATGCTTTCGGGTGGTAGCCAGTTGGTAGCCAGAAAATGGCTACCAGGGTGGTAGCCAGCAATGGGGAGTAAATGCCTTTAGTTTGGGGAGTAAACGCTCTGACCTGCGGAAACAGGTGGTAGCCAGTCCCGAAAAACCGCGAAGTGGCTACCATCCCCGAAAACGCCCCTTCGAGTGCGCTTCCCCAGGAATATGGGGAGTAAAGGTTGGGAGTAAATCCGCATAGCGTCTCACCTGCGGAAACGTCTTCCGAGATGCTGCAAATGGTAGCCAACTGGCTACCACCGCATCGTCCTACATCCCAAGGCTGTCAGGATCGAGCAGGAAGTCGATGACGCCGATGACCAGGACGCCGGCGTCGTCGTAGCGCGGCACCACCGGGTCCCTTACGACGACGACCTTCCTGAACGAGTCGTCCGCGGACACCAGCGGGGCCTCCTCCTGCTCGCGCTTCGCCTCGTCCGGCATGGCGTAGGCCGACTGGATATAGCAGCGCCTATCCCCCTTGTTGCACACGAAGTCGATCTCGGTGTGCTGCCTGGTTTGCTTGCCCTCGCCGTCCCGCAGATATCGCGTGACGACACCGACGTCGACGCCGAGACCGCGGCCCCGCAGCTCGTTGTAGATGACGTTCTCCATAGCGTGGGTCTGTTCGACCTGGCGGAAGTTCATGCGGGCGTTGCGCAGCCCCAGGTCGCAGAAGTAGTACTTGAACGGGGAGCCGATGTACTTGCGCCCCTTCACGTCGTAGCGCTTCGCCTCCTCCACGATGAACGCGTCCTTGAGGTGCTCGATGTAGGCGCGCACGGTGTCGGGGCCGGGTCCCTTGCCCGACCCCGCGGATTTGAACGTGTCGGAGATGCGCTTGGGGTTGGTGAGGGACCCCATGCCCGAGGACAGGACGTCGATCACCGCCTCGAGGTCGCCGACGCTGCGGATGGAATTGCGCTCGACGAGGTCGTTCACGTAGATCTCGCCGAAGAGGCCCTGGAGGTAGGACGCCTTCTCTCCGGCGTCCTCCATGGAGAGCGTGGCGGGCATCCCACCGTACACCGAGTACTCCTCGTAGGCGCGCTGCGGGTCGCCGCCCCGAGCGGCGGCGTACTCCGAGAAGCTCAAGGGCCTAAGCGCTACCTCGTCGCCGCGGCCGCGGAACTCGGTCGCGATGTCGCGGGACAGGAGCCTCGCGTTGCTGCCGGTGACGTAGACGTCGACTCCGGGCATCGCCATGAGATCGATGAGCACCTCCTCGAACCGCCCGAGCAGCTGGACCTCGTCGAGCAGCACGTATCGCTCGCCGGGACCCGCCGCGCCCAGCTTGGCGGTGACCCATGAGTAGAACTCGTGGGGGTCGCGCAGCGGGGCGCTGGAGAACCGGTCGAAGGCGAGCTCCACGATGTTCTCGGACGCCACGCCGGATTCGGCGAGGTGCCTCCTGAACATGTTGAGGAGCAGGTAGGACTTGCCGCACCTGCGCACCCCCGTGACGACTTTCACGAGGCCGTTGCCCCTCTTGGCGACGAGCTCCTCCATGTACCTTGGGCGTTGAATCTCCATATCGCAATCCTAACACTATGTAGCATGCTGCAATTTTTTGGGATAGTATATCACGGCATCTGGCCATAGGTGACATAATCTACGAACAGCCTCGAACGGCTTAGAACGGCTTATACGGCCTTAAGAAACCCCTCTGCCCAACATCGTCGAGCAGAGGGGTCTATCGTGCTTAGCTGGGGAAATGTGCGCTCCCGTTACTCCCACTCAATCGGGTTGAGAAGGTTCGCCGTGCGCTGGCGTATTATAGCGTATTCGATCTTCGTGCCTATATCTCTTATGCGGTGCAATGGCCGTTGAGGGTGTTACCCAAACGTGTCCCAAGAGGACTACGAAA
>JAFYTB010000254.1 GCA_017559045.1 Eggerthellaceae bacterium
AGCCTGGCGGCAAAACCGCCAGGCTCTTTTTCTTCACCCGCAATTGCGCTCATTCACAAACGCAAGGGGCAAGATACCTTATATATAAGAGTTAGTTGGAAGAGCTCGACTTCGAGTCCTTGGAGTCAGAGCTTGCAGCAGAACTGCTGGAAGTAGCCTCGGTCTTCTCGTGATCGATGACGTCGCCCGTCTTTGCGTTGATGGTGTAGGCATAGTGGTAGCCCTTGGCATCGAAGCTCACGTCGTACACATCTACGCCATTCTCGGTCTTCATCAGGACCTTCACATTGGTGGCGTCAGTTGCAACCACGTTGGCATCCTTGAAGGCAAGTGCCTTCACTTCATCCTCGGTCATAACCTTCGTTGCGTCCTCGCCGCTCGAGCCAGGAACGTCTTCAACGATGGTTTCTTCTTCAACAACCCCGCTCTGCGTATCATCGGCCTCATCTTGCATCGAACAGCCTGCCAGCATAACCATGCTCAAGGCTGCCGCAACGACCATCACAGGCACGACGCGGGTGAACAGCTTCTTGCTCATACAAACCCCTTTCGGAATATGCTTGCGCGGAAGGCTTGGCCAACCCCGCGCCCAATCAGCGCGACTAAGAGCCTTGTGCTTTTGGTCGCATCGCCAATTCTGCATCGGCAAAAGAGCGCACGTCACCTGCCGCAGCAAGCGATACGCACACGATGATATTCCGTTGTCAGTATGAAAAAAGCAGCATCACCGAAGCGCTTGTCCAGCCAAGGAGTCAGCTGGGCGGAAAAGCCGTCTCTGCGCAGAAGCCCCTTCGCCTACGCTTCGAAACCCCACATGCGAACTTCGGGCTCGAGCCTCACGCCTGCCTCGGCAAAAACGCGATCCTGCACATCGGAGATGAGTTGGCGAACATCAGCAGCCGTAGCTCCCCCAGCATTTACGACAAAACCAGCATGCTTGGTGGAAACCTGAGCACCGCCCACGCGATACCCCATGAGCTCAGCATCCTGAATAAGCTTTCCAGCGAAATAACCCACGGGACGCTTAAAGGTACTGCCCGCACTCGGCATCTCGAGCGGCTGCTTATCGGCACGACGCGTCTGCAGATCATCCATGCGAGCTTGGATTTCCTCAGGATCACCCTCCGCCAACTGCAGCACAGCCGACAGAACGATATAGCCGGCCGAATCCATCATGCTATGACGATAAGACCAATCTGCTTCCTCGGCGCTGACTTCGACCACGTCACCCTCGGGGGTCAGGCAGGTCAGCGAAACAGCAACGTCCTTGAACTCGCCATCGTAGGCACCGGCGTTCATGATGGCAGCACCACCAATAGTGCCGGGAATACCGCAAGCAAATTCGTAGCCAGACAGACCCGCCGCCTGAGCTGCAGCAGCAACTGCCTCGTTCGAAGCACCAGCCTCGGCAATGATCTGCGTACCCTCGACGCGAATGTCCGACAAGTTGTCAGCGATCTTCAGAACAAGTCCGCGAACACCTTCATCGGCCACAAGAAGATCACTGCCCAAACCGATC
>JAFYTB010000255.1 GCA_017559045.1 Eggerthellaceae bacterium
CAAAAGCTCATCGGTGGAAACCCCAAACAAGCGGGAGATTGCGATAAGGTTTTCCACGTCGGGCGCACCAGCACCCGTTTCCCATTTTGTGACGGCCTGACGCGAGACGCAAAGCTGTTCTGCCATTCGCTCTTGCGACAAACCGCGTTCGGTACGCAGCTCTTTGATTTTCGTTCCGATATCCATGGCTCACTCTCCTTTTAAATTGACCGCCATGGACCTATCGTGGGCCTTGAATACCGTAGCAGCCAGCAACACCTGTTTGCAAATGGCATATTCGTTGCTACGTATCGTAGCAAATAGGGAGGTCGCTCTGCAAAGTACCTCCTGATAAAACAGGCAGATGAGAACAGTGGACTGATTATTCGGTTCTTTACTGGAAGGGGTGCGATACCGCATAATCCTCCTTGTAACGAAACCGCAGGAGGCGACATGGACAAGACCGCTGCGCAACTGGACGCTCAAAGCACGAACGAAAACGACGAGTTGCCGGATTGGCAACATGACGTGCGGGTGCTGCAAGAGCACTTACAGTACGCTTTCGTGCAAGGATGCAAGGTGCTCGGACAGGGCCGCGTTGCCGATTACATACCCGAATTGGCACGTGCCGATACGTACGCCTTCGGCCTTGTGGCGCAGAAGACGGATGGAACCGTGGTCTCTTGCGGCGATGTCGACACGCGGTTCTCCATCCAGAGCGTAGGCAAAGTCATCACCCTGGCCATGGCTCTTAAGTTGTTCGACATCGAAGAGGTCTTCTCCCATGTCCTGATGGAGCCATCGGGCGATTCGTTCAGCTCCATCATTAAGCTGGACACGAAGAGCGACCTCCCCTACAACCCGATGATCAACGCCGGCGCGATACAAGTGGTGAGTCTTCTGGCAAACCACGTGAACTCCCAGGACGTATTGCAATTCGCGCGCTACATGTGCATGGATCCCGACATCGACTTGAACGAGCCCGTGTACCATTCCGAGGCTCAGACGGGCGACCGTAACCGCGCCATCGCGTACCTGCTGAAAAGCAAGGGCGTGCTGATGGCCGACCCCGAGGAAACACTCGACCTCTATTTCAGGCTCTGCGCATTGAACGTAACGGCGAAGTCATGGGCCACATTGGGCCTCGTCCTGGCAAACGACGGCGAGAACCCCATAACCAGCCAGCATGTGATAGCGCCGAATCATGCACGCGCCATCAACAGCCTGATGTTCACCTGCGGTATGTACGACGGCTCGGGCGAGTTCGGCGTGAAAGTCGGCATCCCCGCGAAAAGCGGCGTGGGTGGCGGCATCGCCTGCAGCGTGAAAGGTCGGATGGGCATCGGCGTGTACGGGCCCGCACTCGACGAAAAGGGCAACAGCGTTGGAGGATTGGCGGCGCTGGAATACCTCTCGCACGCCCTGCACCTGCACGTGTTCGACTACCACCCCTACATTGTTGAAGGGTAGACGTGCAGTAAGCAAGAACGCACAGCAAAAAAGGGCCAATTGCAGATAATCCGCAAATCCGGCAATGGGAACAGTCCCTTCTCTCAGATTCGTAACAGCGGCGCGAACTCGCCGAGCTGGTCTCGGCCTGCGGTCTGCACGATCTTCCCAACCATGATGGCTCCTTCCTTGCGTACGATGCGCATTAGCGATAGATATTCCACGTTTCGCCGATGGACGTTGCACGATTCGCCGATGACGAGTTCCACGATACGCCGATGAAGCGGAGGGGGCTCGCCCCTCCGCTTCTAGCTGACCCTAACCGATTCCTCCCATTCTCTTCC
>JAFYTB010000025.1 GCA_017559045.1 Eggerthellaceae bacterium
GTTTTGTCAGAAGCTACCGAGCCTTCGGCAAGAAGAAGCGGGGATCGCTCTACCAACTCGTGGACAATTACACCCTGTTCTATTACAAGTTCCTAGAAGGCGGCAATTCCGACGAACGCTATTGGGAGAACTCCGCGGGCTCGGGTGGTCGCAGCGCATGGTGCGGGCTGGCGTTCGAGCGCGTCTGCCTCGAACACGTCCCCCAGATCAAGCGCGCCCTCGGCATTAGCGGCGTGATAACCGAGGTCGGGGCTTGGTCGTGCAAGGCGGATCCCGACAACGGCGTTTACGGCAGCCAGGTCGATCTGCTCATAGACCGGAGGGACCAGATCGTCAACCTCTGCGAGATGAAGTTCGCAGCCGACGACTTCACCATCACCAAGGACGTCGAGGAATCCCTGCGCCACAAGGTGAGCGACTTCAAGGCGCTCGCGAAGACGCGCAGTGCCGTTCATGTTACGTTGGTGACAACGTATGGCGTTAAGGAGGGCAAGTACTCGGGTGCCGTCCAATCGGTCGTTACATCTGACGACCTGTTCAGCTGACCGCAGAAGCTGTTACGATGTCTGTTTATAACTTACGGTATCGCCTTGCAAAGTGGCGATACCGTAAGTTATCGCAAACATCCCTCCGACACCACGCGATCAATGTGAGCGGCTCGGTGTCCTCGCGCAACGAGCTCGCTGTAGATCACGTTCTCCATGAGACGGGTCTCCTCCTGCTGCCGGAACCAAAGCCGCGTTTTGCGCAGACCCACGTCCTCGCAGTAGTGCTTGCTCGGGAACTCGAAGTAGCGCTTGCCCTTCACGTTCAAGCGTCTTGTCTCGGTGGTGACCTCAGTTTTCGCTGTCCACCCTGTCGATGAGCTTCTGGAGGCGCCTATCGCATCTGATGCACATATGAGCTCCCGCAAGTTAATGCATATTCACATCGAGTTGCGGATATTGAAAGCCGAAACGGCCCACATGTCATCGGTGTGCTTTCACGGTGCTTGCGGAGGCGAGCCCTAACGTTCCTTCCATCTCGTTCTTCAAAGGGAAGGAGTGATTCATGGGTGAGTCTGCAACCTACGGGTACGCCCGCGTATTTCAGTGGAGAAGCTGCCGAAGTTTCTCGATTCTTCGTTGTGGCTGGTTGGCTATACCTTATGGCCGAACGGTTCAAAGTTGGATCACGGTTCTTGTCCATGCGCCATAATGGCTTCAAGATGGCAGGTGGCGACGGTTAGGACAAGAGAGCTTATGGCTGAGTTCGGAGAAATCGTGCGTGCCCATTATAGAGGGAGGCTCGACGATGGCCGCGAGTTCGAGAGCACGTGGCGCACTGGCGAGCCGATTGAGGTGAGAATTGGTGCTGGGAGATTGCTGCCGGCGGTCGAGCAGATGCTGTGCTCCATGATGCCGGGCGAAAAGAAAACGATTCGGCTAGAACCGACAAGGGCATATGGCGTATACGACCCCAATCTGGTTCAGCGCGTTCCTGTGTCGTTGCTGCCAAACGCAGAAAAGCTACCTGTCGGTGCATATATCGAGCTACGAACAGCGCAGGGCACGTTGCGGGCTAAGGTCGAATCGGTCGACGCTGACGAGGTGGTGCTCGATTGCAATCATGAGCTTGCAAGTCAACCTGTCACGTTCGACTTGGAACTCGCTTCTGTTGTCCGCGAGGATGTCATCGAGCGTGAGAAGCATCCGGCTGGTTGCGCATGTGGGTGCGATAAGGTGAAAGAAGCGCTGTTGGGCTGAATTCTGGAGCGCCTAATAATAGGACGCTTGAGTCAGCCCATGAACGGAGCATGCTATGACAATCGATCGCTATGCAGCCCTGCTTGCCTTCTGCGAGGCAATGGAGTGGGCACCTGATTCCGAAACCGTGTACCAAAGAATCGTCGATGCAGCATCGCGGGCTCTCAAATGTGACGTTGCGGCACTACATCTTTTTGAAGTCGACGGGAAGCAGTTCTTGCGCCACGCGCTTCACACAGACGAAGAACTTGCAAGCCTTCGTCCCGTCGGCGTGTCCGTAACCACGGGGCGCTTGAAGTGGCTGATCGAAAACCAAGCGCTCATAGAAATGGATTACCTCAATCAGAATTCGGAAGACGTCATCCCCGCTTCCGCAGTCGAAGCGGGTTATCGTTCAGCTGTGAGTATCCCACTCGTTTCGGGCAATGCAGTGACCGGGACGCTTTCCCTGGTCTATCGGACCCCGCTGCCGTTCGACGATGGGGAACGCGCCTTCCTCCTTAGCTTGGGCAGGGTAATCGGGCTGTTCCTCAATCGCGTGCAAATGTCGAAGAAAGACCTCGAGCTGCAAATGCTTCGCGAACGAAAGCGGCTGGGTAACGAGATCCATGACAATATCGCACAGATGGTCAGCGCTTTGGGCATCAAGGCGGACACGGCTCTTTCGTGCCTTGAAGACGGTGACTACGACGACCTCGAAAGCCAGCTCGAGGAACTGGCGGATCTCTCTCGTCAGGTTACCAAGGTGCTGCGTACCGAAATGCTGTCGTTGCGCGCCCCGCTCGAAGGCGCAGAAGATCTCGTAGAGGGCGTCGTCGGGCTGCTCAAGCGATTCGAGGAACAATGGGGCATTCCCGTCGAGATCGATTCCGAGGTCACACAACCAACCCAGGCATCGGATTATGTGCGCATGCAGCTTGCCCGCATCGTCAACGAATGCCTACAGAACGTCCTCAGACACGCGCACGCCGATCATGTTTTCGCGTCAATACGCCGGAAAAACGGTACACTGCTCATATCGATTCGAGACGATGGGGTGGGCTTCGATGTTGCCGCCGTCGCCCCCGAGCGATTGGGTTTGCGCATCATGCGCGA
>JAFYTB010000256.1 GCA_017559045.1 Eggerthellaceae bacterium
CCGCGCTGCAGACAAGGCATGGTACAACCCGATGTCCCTCCTGTCTCCAGAGCGTTTGCGCAGTGCACTCGATAAGATCGGGTACGACGGCGTCTTGGAAGAATGGCTCGAAGAACGTTACGGCGGCTTCCTTAACCACTTCTTTGAGCTTGACCCTAACTCCGAAGAAGACAAGGCCAAGCGCGGCACCATCATGAGCTATATCGCTGCCACTTTCCCGGACACCCTTGACAAAGGCTTCGCTGAATTCGCGGCTTTCCTTCTCCCTGGCATCATGGCTAGCAACCTCAACCGCTTGCAGGCAGCACTCGGGACCGGTCAGCTCTCTAAGTATCAGGCATTGATGGCCCGACTCGACAATCTCAACAACCATGGCATGGCGATCATCGACGGCTTTGAGTCTAAGCAGGAAATGGCCAAGATCATGGAGGCAGCACGCCGCGCCGTTAAGGAAGCCGACCCAGAGGTCCAGAACTCCGGCGACCCCGGCCTCGACGCGTCTGCTGGTTCGGCTCACCGATTCATTGAAAAGGGCGACATCGTTGAAGGAGAAGGGGTCCTTGGTACGACCATTGACCATGTGAACGAGGATCTCGAAGGCTTTAACACTCAGCGCCCTGCCACTCAGGAAGAGATCCGTAAGGTCCGTGAAGACTTGGCATCGGCCTGCCGTGAGTACTGGGAACTCATGCGCGACACCCGCTGGAACACTGCGCCCAATTTCTGGGTACACACGCTCCATAAGGCTGTCGGCCTTATCACTGCGGCTACTACTGGCCAGTATTCGGCCCTGCGCTGGAACCCGATCCAGGCAATGACTCAGACGTGGAGCGGTGGACGCGACATTCTTATTCAGGGTGTCCGCATCTACGAAGAGGCCGAGGAAGAAGCCAAGAAGATCTATGGCCGTCGGCGTATCGCAGACGAAGTCGCAGCTGCCGCAGCTCGTGACAACGCCGTTGAACGCGGTGCGCAGCAGCGCATCCAGGATGGCGCCACCGAACAGGACGTCGAGGGTGTTCCTCAGGCTGAACTTGCGCGCGAAGGCGCTGACGCCATTGCGGCAGATTACCAGCGTGGTCAGAACGCGAGATTCGATAAGCTCGTCGATGACATCGCAGCCGACAAGATCATGGAGATGGTGAATCGTAAGTTCGCGGCTCAGGGCGCTCTGCGTCTTAGCATGGACGGCAGCATCCAGACGGCAGCCGAAAACCTCGCTGATGAGCGTATCCGTTCCGCACTTGAGACCAAAAAGCAGAACCCCAACGCCACTAAGTTTACTTACATCGATGAGCTCGGGGCCAAGCGAGAGTTCTCTATCCCCGACGCTAACGACGCCGCTGGCCTCGCGAGTCTCCGTGAAATCCTCACTAAGGCGAACCGTACCAACTTGGCTGTTCGCTATCTGACCTTGGCAGCCACTGGTCGCATCTCCTTCGAGGCCGCCGGCGATTCGTACAATACGCGCATCGCGTCCCTCGTCATGTCGGCCGACGCAGCATTCCGCGACGATGACAACAGCGACGTGGTTATCTACCAGCGCCACCTCGACGAGGCAATCGCAGCTACACCCGAGTTCCGCAACGTCACGACATACATGACGTGCAACTCTCTCGACGACCCCATCACCGACCGCCTCGCAGACTTCGGCTCGTCCGTGAATATCGATGACGCGAAACGCGCAGCAACTCTTTCCTTCGAGGAACTTAACGCTATGGACGAGGAGACCTCGCTCAATAGCGAAGCCTACGCAGCACTGTCCCGCTTTGCGGCTCAGATGAAGTACATCCACGGTGACAACCCCTGGGCTATGAAGAGTGCTCTTCGCCAGGCTCTTAAAGTCAGCAAGATGATTGCTGCCCGCTTCAACCTCGAGAACGACGACTCTACGGCTAAGCCTCGCTGGAACAAGTCGCTGCCCACCGGTCTCCGCAGCACGGCTACGCTTGATATTATCCCCAAGGAGGAGGGCGCCCCTGAAGACGCACCCCGTAAGGCCAAGCTCACCTATTACGAGGCAGACGCGTCGGAGCCCACCGTTATCGAGATGGAATATGACGAAGGGTTTTCTGAGGAAACTGGTCAGTGGGTACGCCGTGAAGGCACCAGGAAGATCGCGATGGAAGACATTCTCTATCGTGCTGGGTACACCCCGTCGTACCTCCGCGTCATCTTCGCTCCCTGCAACACGGTCACCTTCACAGATCCTCTTGTGGCCGCGCGTGTATGCTCGGGTCTCAATGCGAAGCTGCGCGCCGCGTTTGGTAACGACGCCTTCATGGGCAAGGTGTTCGAGAGCCAGAAGGCGCTCAACGCCTATCGAAAGTTAAAGGACGAGTACCGTAAGTACTTCGCCGCAGCCCCCGGCTCCATCGAACGCGGTGAGCCTGCTGACGACGTGAGTGAATACGAGAACGCCCTGACCTTTGACCTCCTTGGCCGAGTTATTGACGACAAGGAAGCCTCTACCTACGTCCACGAGTTCGAACGCCTTGAGCTGCTGGCCACTGACCTTGCCAACACATTGCAGATCAGCGCAGGCACCTTTGGCACCAC
>JAFYTB010000257.1 GCA_017559045.1 Eggerthellaceae bacterium
TGTGTACAAGCTTTCGGCGGTGCGCGATGCCGAGACGGGGGAGTGGGTCGATAAGCTCAAGATCTCCGAGACGGCGGCAAAGCTGACTACGCCTGGTGTGCTTGACGTGCGCCGTTACTACAACGCCGATGGTTCCATTGCGGGCGACATGGTGTTCGATGTCTTCCACGGTGTGCATGCATCAGAAGCTATCGTTGATCCTATGGACGATATGCGTCGAAAGACTCTTCTGGGCAAGCGCTTCGAGACGATTCTCGCACCCTTGGCACGCGGTGGCGAAGTGGTGCTTGAGGAGAAGGGTCGTAACGCGATGGCAGCTCGGGTTCGTACTGGGGCGGGTCTTGCAACGCTTGATGAGAGTCAGCTGCGTACCCTCAACCCGCATACGTATCCGGTCGGTCTTGATCTTGGCCTGTTCGAGCGTCGCCGCAATCTCGTGGCTGTTTTGCGAGGCTTGGCGTAGGTGCTCAGTCGCCACTGACGTTCGTGGTATCGTATTTCTTTGATGAACGAAGTCATCATCTTTTCGTTCACTGTAGACAGATTCTGCAAGAAAGGTCAGAAATGCTTCAGTGTCATCTGATAATTGATTCCTGCTGCGATCTTCCGCCGTCGCTCGTCGACCTCGAAGGCGTGACGCTGCTGCGCTTCCCGTACATTCTTGACGGTGAGGTATGCGAGGACGATATGTTCCGCACGCAGAGCGCGCATGACTTCTACGAGGCAATGCGCAACGGAGCGGAGCCTTCCACTTCGCAGCTTTCCATGCCTGTTCTTAAGGAGACCTTTGAGGCTGCTATCGCTTCGGGTGTTCCTACGGTTTATCTTTCGTTTACCAGCGGTCTCTCCGGCAGTTTCGATGTTGCCATGCTCATCCGCGATCAGGTTCTGGCTGAGCATCCCGAGGCCGAGCTGTACGTGGTTGACACCATGCTTCCCTCCATTGCCGAGGGCATTCTCGTTTACGAGGCTATTCGCCAGCGCGACAAGGGTCTGACGGCCAAGGAGCTGGCTTGCTGGGCTGAGGAGGCTCACTATTTCGTGAACGAGCAGTTCATGGTTGACGACCTGAAGGCCCTTCAGCGTGGCGGCCGCATTCCTGCTACCGTTGCTGTCGCCGGTTCTGCACTCGACGTGAAGCCGCTGCTTTCCGTTGACGTCGAGGGTCGTCTTGCCATCAGCGGCATGGCTCGTGGTCGCAAGAAGGGCGTCAAGCAGCTTGCTGAGTTCTATGCGAAGAATCGCGCTGAGCTCGGTCTGCGCAGGTATGCACTGATCGGCCATTCCGACTGCCCGAAGGATGTTGAGCGCTTGAAGGATGCTCTGCTCAAGGTCGACGCCGACCTGATGTTTATTGAGTGCAACATCGGTCCCGTTATCGGAAGCCATGTTGGCCCTGGCATGATTGCTCTGAGCTTCTGGGGTGGCGACAAGCGTGAGAACATGTCGGTCGCTGACCGCATTGCCCGCAAGGTGAAGAGGGGGGATATGTAATGGCCAAGGCCTATGCATTTTACGGAAGCCCTGCTATTGACGCCGTGCTCGCACCGCGACTGGCCGAGGCTGGTCTTGTGCGTGTCGAAGATGTCGCTGCGGCGGATGTCGCGCTGACGTATTGCACTTCGGCGGCCGAGCTTGAGGAGGCCTATTTCGGAACGCATGGTTTCGTTTCCGATATGGCGGCAGGCTCGTTGCTCATCGACCTTTCGGCTGTTTCCCCGAGTTTCGCTCGTGAGCTGAATGCCGTTGCCTTGGTGAACGATCTCGCTATGGTTGAGGCTCCTCTGGTTGTTGCGGCTATCACTTCTCCCGAGGCTTTCGCGAAGGAGAATCTTTCCTGCTTTGCCGCAGGTGAGGAGGGCGCTGTTGAGCGTGCTCGTGAGGTCCTTTCCGCAATGTTCGCTCAGGTTCACGAAACCGGCGGTCCTGGTACCGCCCAGCTTGCTCGCGCTGCTTTCACGCTGCAGCTGGCGGCTCAGGTGATTGCGGCTATCGAGGCCGACGCTCTGTACCGTTCGTTTAGGCGCTCTGTCGCCGGCTCTGGTCTGGGTTCCGCGCAGCCTGGTGCGGCATCGCCGTGGGCTAACGACATGATGGATGCTATTGCAGCTGGTCGCTTCGATGGTCCTTACACCATCGAGATGTTTATGGGCGAGCTTTCCGCAGCTCTGATGGCTGCTGATGATGTGGAGCTCATTCTTCCGCAGGCTGAGTCCGCTATTCACCTTCTTGAGCTTCTGGCTGTTATTGGCGGTGCTCAGAAGGCTCCCGCTGCCCTTTCCCTGGTGTACGGCGACGAGGCTTCGTGTGCTGCTGCCGGCCTTGACTGGACGCGTGCTGAGCAGGCTTATGGCTCTCATTCTCATGGTGATTGCGGCTGCGGCCACGACCATCACGACCATGATCATGTCTGCGGTTGCGGTCATGACCACGATCATGGCCATGATCACGACGACTACGATGATTACGATGGCTATGACGACTTCGGCTTCGACGAGTTCCGAGGCTTCGGTTTCAACTAGGCGACTCGCTTAGATTGTCTTGTTTGGTGAGCGGTGCGTATCGAAAGATGCGCACCGCTTTTTGATACACTTTCAACCATGGAAAAGATTCGATGTGACATATGTCCGCGCAGGTGCGCGGTTGACCGAACGGTGGGCGAGCGCGGTTATTGCGGCGCTGCCAATGAGTTGGTTGTTGCCCGTTCGGCATTGCATTTTTGGGAGGAGCCTCCCATCAGTGGTGAATCTGGCAGTGGAACCATCTTCTTTGGAAACTGTCCGCTGCGTTGCAATTACTGTCAGAACACGGTGATCGCGCATGGTGATATTGGTCAGGCGGTCACTCCTTCGGATGTTGCCCGTATGTGCCTTGATCTGCAGGAGCAAGGGGCTCTCAATATCAATTTCGTAACGCCGACTCACTACACGCGCGAGGTGCGCGAGGCGGTTCGAGAAGCCCGTGATTTGGGTTTGCATCTTCCTGTCGTCTGGAATACAGGCGGTTACGAATTTGCGGAAGTCGTTCGCGGAAACGTCGGTACGGTCGATGTTTATCTCACTGATTTCAAGTACGCCGATCCTGCGCGTGGTTTGCGTTACTCGCATGTACGCGACTACCCCGAGCGCGCCCTTGAGGCACTTGACGCCATGGTCGATGTTGTTGGTTCGGCGGTCTACGACGAGTATCGCGAGCAGGAGCGTATGATTCGCGGCATCGTGGTTCGTCATCTCATGATGCCTGGCGGTTTGGAAGACTCCAAACAGGTGGTGCGCTTGCTCCACGAGCGCTATGGTTCCCTCGTGAGGATGTCTCTTATGAACCAGTACACGCCGGTGTTGGCAACTGCTGCCGCTGCTGGCGACCCTCGTGCGGCGGCGGAACTCGCTCGCTGTCCCGAGCTTGCAGAACGCGTTCCTGAGTGGGAATACGAAGAACTTCTCGACTACGCTGACTGGCTGGGCGTTGAGGATTATTTCTGGCAAGAGGGCGGAGCCTGCGAAGAGAGTTTTATTCCTGCGTTCAGCTCATCGGTTGTTGATTAGTGGCTTTTGAAGGAGGCCTTTCGTGACGCTCGTGGGAATTCTTTCCGATACGCATGGATGCCTCGATGAGGGCGCTTATGCCTCGCTTGCGGAATGCGACCACATAATCCATGCGGGCGATATTTGCGGTCCGCATATTCTGCGCGAGCTCGAAACGCTCGCTCCTGTGACCGCCGTGCTCGGAAACAACGACTTTGATGAATACGGATCCTCGGTGGGTCGTTTTGCCCATCCCGTCATTGATGGCGTACGTTTCCTCGTTGCGCACTACCCTCGTGACGTGCGTATTGGCTTCAATGGGTGCGCCGGTCTTGCGGCGGGAGATCCCATCCCGCACGTTTGCGTGCACGGCCACACCCATGTTCCGCACTTGACCGTCGGTAGCGAGGCTAGGCCTGCCACCCTCCTTATGTGTCCGGGATCCGTCTTCCGCCCGCGCGGGGGCTTTCCTCGTTGCTTAGCGAAGATGGAGGTATCCGAAGGACGTATTCTTTGGGTTCGTATTGAGGACCTGCAGGGCAATGCACTTATGGAGCATTACTTCCATTCGTCTTTGTAGGCCCAGCTTCTCAAGATGTCGCACCAACCGCGGAATTCGTCCATGAGCTCATTCGCGTCAACCGGCTTGTCTGCGGAGATCTGCTGGTGCAGCCAGCCGTCCGTCATCCAGACGAGCATGTTCAGGACGTAGCGCGGGTCGACGTCGTCGCGGAATTTGTCGAAATTGACGTGGCCGAAATAGAAATCGAACATTCCCTCGATGTGGTCGTGCATCCACTGGTTCATGGTGTCGCGGATGTCGCGATGGTCGGGATAGAAAGCACGCACTGAGAACGAGATAGCCCAAGGGTACTTCTTGATGAAGTCATCGGTCTTTTTTCCGCCTGCGTAGAGCATGACGTCGAAGAAGTCGTCGATCTTGTAGTAATCCTCGTCGATAACGGCCTTCAGGGCTTTCTCCATAAGCCAATCGGATGCTTTGACGAACAGTTGACCCTTATTTTTGAAGCGGAAGAAGAGGGTGCCCTTTGAGATGCCTGCCTTTCGAGCGATCTCTTCGGTTGAGGCGGTCTTGTAGTCGTGACGACCGAATTCCTCGATGGCGGCGCTCATGATCGCGTCGTTATGCGAGGCTTCGTTTCCCGCGCCTTCGTCAATGGTGATGTATTTTGTGTCGCTCATGATCGCTCCTTCTGCTTACGTGAGACCGGTATTGACCGGCCGGTCAATCTCTTGTTCTCCATGCTAGAGGATTGACTCGATTTCGGAAGACTCGTCTTGGAAAGGATGAGATTTCGCGATTTTTGATGAAGCGAGTAGATACGGCTGCTTGCGGAATGTGTTGCTGAGGGTGGCTCTACAGGAATGCGCAGGCGGGAGCGATGATGATGGCGGGAAGCATATTCGCAACCGGTATATGCGTCTTGAAGACCAGGTTTACGCCGACGCAGCCAATAAGCACGGCGCCGACCATGGAGATGTTTGCCAAGGCCAATGCGGTTGCCAGGGGTTTGAGGAGCACGGCGAGCGCGGTGATGGAGCCCTGGAAAACGCCGACGGGCAGAGCGGAAAACGCACAGTCGCGACCAAGCGAGGCGGACATTGCCAAGATGATGATGAAGTCGAGAAAGGCCTTAGTGAAGAGGATCGAATGATCTCCGGCGATGCCGTCCTCGATAGCACCGATAACGGCCATGGCTCCTACGCAAACGGTGAGCGAGGCGGAGACGAATGCCTCGACGAATTGGCGGTCGGCTTCGTTGCCGGTCTTGTCGCGCAGCCAGGCTCCGAATTGATTGATGCGGCCGTCGATGTTCGCAAGCGTGCCTACGAGCGTACCGCCAAGAAGGCTGGCGACGGTGACGATGCCGTTTTCGGAAAGCGTCTGTCCGAGTTCGCTCGACAGGAGTCCTTCGATTGCTCCCGACGCGCCAAGGTAAATTACGTATGCGCCGCAGGCAACCGTGAGGAATCGCGTCACGCGATCGCCGAGTCTGCTTCCAGCCAATGAGCCCAGGGCGCCACCAGCTACGATGGCGAAAACATTGATTATGGTTCCCAATCCTGGCATGGCGTTATTTGAAGGTGATGCTATCTTGAGTGTCGATTCGGTAGTCTCGTGCGGAGGCGAGGCCTATCCCTGAAGCAGGGTGCTCATGATTTCGCGCTTTGCCTGGTCGGTAAGCTGCCATTTGCCGTCAACGAGTTCGAAGTCGAGAAGCATGCTCTGGCTGGCACCATCGCTAACGGCGCTGATCGCTGCGGAGATAATCGGGGAGAGCAGCGACTTTATTTCCTTGATGGGCAGTTGGTCGATGTCGAAGTTGGCAATGACTTCGGCTAGGTCGACGCCCACTTCACTTGCCAATGCTTGGATGCTGTTGTAGTTGAGCGTGAGCTCGACGGTTGCCGTGTCGCCATTGACGGCGATGTCGCCGATGTCGTAATTAAGCTCGCTCAGATAGTCCTGAAGGAGCTCGACGCTGTCGATGCCGTATTCGGAAAGCTCGGAGAGCGAGGTGTTTGCGATGGCGTTAGCAATGCCCGTTTCATCCTCGAGGATGACGTTCTGGATTTCCTGAGCGATGCTTTTCTGGATAAGCTCCTCTGCGGTGACCTCGCCGGCGATGAGGTCTAGGACGGCCCCTGCCTCGATTTCTCCCTCGGTGCAGCCCGTCAGTGCGCAGAAAGGTAGTGCGGCAAGGGCGATGGCGGCAAGCGCGCAGCCAGCGATACGGGAAGTTTTCTTCATGAGGCTCTCCTGACTTTTGTTTTCGGAGGGGGATTATACCGACTATTCGAAGTCGACCGCTCCACGATGCGGGGATTGTGGAGGCGGGATTGTTACCGAGAAGATGCGGGACGCTGGGTTAGTATGGCCGCTATGACTATTTCAAGAGAACATATGGATGAGTCCTGCGAGCTTGTCGCCGCAGATGACGTGAAAGATTCCCCTGCGCTCCGAAAGCCACATGCTCTGCCTGTTTGGGGCTATGAGGCCCTGCTTGTGCTTGCGGCTGTTATTTGGGGCTTCGGCACCGTTGTCGTCAAAGACGCGGTGAATGTGTTTCCCACCATGTGGTTGGTTGGATTCCGCTTTCTCTCGGCGGGCATCCTTCTGTCGCTGGTTATTGCTCCGCGTATGGTGCGTTCCTTTGATTTCGGCCATCTGAAGGCTGGCGCGATTCTGGGAACCTTCGTGGCTCTTACGTATTTGTTCAACACGACGGGCCTTGCTTACACAACCGGATCGAACAGCTCGTTTCTTACCGCTACCTATTGCGTGATGGTTCCGTTTTTGGCTTGGATGCTTATGCGCAAGCGTCCGAACCGATTCAACATGGCTGCCGGCGTGCTGTGCCTTGCGGGCATTGCGTTGGTTGCCTTGCCGTCTGCGGGTGGCCTGCATTTGGGTCTCGGTGATGGTCTCACGCTGATCTCGGCTTTGTTCTGCGGCATTCACATTACGCTTATTGCGAAGTTCGCCCCTGGTCGTGACATGCTGGTTCTGACGGCCCTGCAGTTTCTGGCGGCGGGAGTTGTTGCTCTTGCGGTTGCTTCGTTTATGCAGGAGCCGCCGAGTCTTTCCCTGCTGGCTGATCCTGACATGCTCGGCAGCTTGGTGTATTTGGTGGTGTGCGCAACGTGCGTGACGCTTGCTTTGCAGAATATTGGATTGGCGCATGTTGATCCTGCGCCGGCAGCCTTGCTTCTTTCGACCGAGGCCGTTTTCGGCGTTATCTTCTCGATTATGTTCCTTGGGGAGACGCTGACCCCGCTGATGCTTGCCGGCTTCGCTCTCATTTTTATTGCCGTCTTAGTGAGCGAATGGCTTCCGCTAAAGCAAAAAAGGCCAGAGACGGATCTCTGACCTTTTGTTTCGATGGAGCCAGCGACAGGAATCGAACCCGCAACCAGCTGATTACAAATCAGCTGCTCTACCGTTGAGCCACGCTGGCATGTGCGCGTGAATAATTCGCGCCTGCGTATTGTACGACAAGCCTTCGATTTCTCAAAGCGCAAACGAAGGGCCTTGTGCGTCCGGCGGGCGCTTGCGCGCTCGGCGGGTCTTCGTGACTCCGAAGGGCCCATGCATGCAAGGCTGCGTTTCGCGCTTCAAGGCTCCTTATGCGCTCAGCAGTGCGATTGCCTCGTCGACACTTACGGCTTCGGCGCCAGCGACGATCTTGAGGTATTCCAAGTCGCCTTCGTAGGCTGCTTCGTCAAACGAGGTCATGGCCTCGCGAGCAATGGTGACCTTATAGCCGTGCTGGAAGGCGTCGACGCAGGTCAGTCGGCAGCAGATGTTCGAATACAGGCCGACGACAACGAGGCTGTCTACTCCGAGTCCCTTCAGCGTCTCGTCAAGTTCGGTTTTGAAGAAGCCGGAGTAGTTGTGCTTCTCGATAACGATATCGCCATCCTGGGGAGCGACGCCGTCGTGAACCATGGCGCCCTCAGTGCCCTTCATGGCGTGGGGTCCCCAGATGGCGAGCTCAATGTCGTTGTCGTTATGGGCGTCATTTGTGTAGATGACGGGAACCTTGAGATCTCGCGCTGCGGCAATGATTTTCTGGCAAGGTTCGATCACGTTGATGGCATGAGGCCTACCCACCAGCCCATCTACGAATTCGTTGAGAACGTCAACCACGATTACAGCATGCTTTGTCATGTTGTCCTCCTTACCTCATCCGAATGTATTTCATGATTGTACGGTGCCGTATGTTTCGGATGGGTTTAGGTTGTTCGTGTGCGGCCTGATAAGGGCCTCTTTCGCGCTTGCGTGGGGAGTATAATGGCGGCCGAGGATCGATGGAGGAGCGTCGATCATGAGGATTGCCGATGCTATTCGCCTCGGTTGTGGTGAGTCGATCGCTTGAGAGACAAACGATGGCTTCACCAAGGAAGGGAATGATGGACAAGCAGTATATGCCGCATGCTTGCGGCGCTTTTGGGATGAGCGCATGCATGAGGGCGTTCGTTCTGGCTTTTGCTTTTGTGGTTGCCTTGATCGTGGCTGCCCCCTCCTTTGCTTTTGCGCAGGAGATGCCTCGCCAGGCTGACGAACCGAACAGCTGGCGCTTTGTCGATGGCCAGCTTATTCAGGAATCGGATCTCGATGAGGGAGAAGGCGAGGGTGAGGAAGGCGAGGAGGAAGAACCCGCTTTCATTCCCTGGTCGCTCACTCCTTCGGGCTACATTAATCCTGCTGGAGATCTGATCCAGGGTGCTCTTCGAAAGGGCATTGACGTGAGCAGCTGGAATGCTGACGTCGATTGGGCTAAGGTGAAGGCTTCGGGTATTAATTTCGCCATTATTCGCTGCGGTTACGGTAGCGACTACACCGATCAGGATGATGCGTATTTCCTCAAGAACGTACGCGGCTGTATTGAAAACGGCATCGAATTCGGTCTGTATATTTACTCTTACGCGTTCACAGTTGAGATGGCCGAGAGTGAGGCCGATCACGTTCTGCGCCTTCTCGATGAGGCGGGTCTTTCTCCCGCGGATCTGAAGTACCCGGTGTACCTTGACCTCGAGGAGACTGCCACGACCGGAAAGCCCTGTGTTCGCACTCGCAACCCCGAGTATGTTGAGGGTGAGGACAAGGATGGCGATGGCGTTGAGGATCAGCCGAAGTACCTCTACCACTATCTGAGCAACGATCTGCTTGGCGAGATGTCCGCCGCCTTCGCTGCCAAGATCGATGCTGCTGGTTACGAGACTGGCTTCTATGCAAGCCTTAACTGGTGGAACAACTACATGACCGACCCTGTGTTTGACGGCTATGAGCGATGGGTTGCTCAGTGGAATTACACTTGCAGCTACAGGGGCGACTATTCGACGTGGCAGTACACGTCGGACGGTTCCGTTGACGGAATCGTTGGACGAGTCGACATGAACTTCGACTTCGATGAGCGTCGATGCGCTCCGCTGCTCTCCGACGTCAAGGCTAATCACTGGTACGTGGAGAACGGTTCCTATACGTATATGGTGAGCCGTGGCTATATGTCGGGCTACGCGAACACTAATCTGTTCGGTCCCTACGACACTATTACGCGTGGCCAGGTGGCTACCATCCTTTGGCGCATGGCTGGCTGCCCGGAGCCGTCGGCAACGCCCGAGACGCTTGCTCCGTTCGAGGACGTCCGCTACTCCGAGTACTACGGCCAGGCCATTGAATGGGCCCGCAGCGTTGGCGTTATCACCGGATACCAGGATGCCGACGGTGTGTATCGCACGTTTGGTCCTGATAGGGCTGTTTCGCGTCAGGAGTATGCTTGCATGCTGGCTCGCTATGCGAAGCTCGTTGAGGACATGGACGTGGAGTGCGGCGCAGGCGCTCTTTCCGCGTTCCCCGATGTTGAAAAGGTGGCTACGTGGGCTGCCGACTCTATGGCGTGGACCGTTGAGGCTGGTATCGTTTCCGGCTTCGAGAGAGGCGGTTCTCTGTTCCTCGAGCCTGGAAAGACGGCTTCTCGTGCCGAGGTGGCAACGATGGTGACGCGTTATCAGATGATGCCGCGCGCTTAGCGTTTCGAGTTTTTTTATAGGCTTATAGGACACGCTTTTGCCCTATAAGCCCCTTTTTATATTGATCTAACAAAAGAGACCCTGGAGCGGATTTGCTCCAGGGTCTCTTGCTTATCCCTTTTGTCGCTTATCGAGCGGTTAGGGCTTTACTTCTTTGCGCCGTAGAGCTCGTAGTAGGCGTCGATAGCGGCCTTGATGTCGTCATCGATGACTACGCGGCCGAGCACCTCGCGGTTGTGCAGGCACTCGCTGACTTCTGCCATGTCGACGATGGCGGCGGTGGGGAAGCCGTACAGGTCGGCCACTTCGTCGAGTGCGCACTTCTCGCCGCCCTTGCCAACCTCCATGCGGTTGAGCGACACCATGAGGCCCTTGACCTCAACGTCGGCAGCGGCCATCAGGATGGGGTGCGTCTCCTCGATGGACTTGCCGGAGGTGGTGACATCTTCGACGATGATGACGCGGTCGCCGTCGCGCAGCTCGGTGCCCAGCAGGTTGCCGGCGTCGGCGCCGTGATCCTTGGCTTCCTTACGGTTGGAGCAGTAA
>JAFYTB010000258.1 GCA_017559045.1 Eggerthellaceae bacterium
ACATTGGGGTTGTTGTCCATCTGCCAGTAGAAGGCGTACACCATGAGGCAGGTGACCACCACGAGAATGGGGATACCTACGCAACGACGGCAGAGCTCCATAAGAGGAGCAGGCCGAGGATGGCGATGACAATGTGGTAGGTTTCGATACGCGTTGCCAGCTTGATGATGTCAAGTGCATTAAACGCGAAGTAGAGGAACGCGCCTGCGCCCACCAGCATGAGGACGATGTCGTACCACGGGATGTGGTTGACGCGCACGTGCTTCTTGTTGGCGGGATACATCATGTAGCCGATGACGATAGCGAAGGCTACGAACAGGGAAAGACGGGTCTCGGGCAGACCGGTGTAGAACAAGGTCATGCCGATGCAGAACACGGAGAAAAGCACCAGCAAGATCGAGATAAGGATCTTGGGCACACCTTCCCAGATTCGTGTGTTGGACTCTCGATCATACTTGCGCATGATTGCGTCCATGTCGGCCTCGGCATCATCTTGACCTGCAGTTTGAACTGCAAGCTTCTGGTCCTTGACGGAAAGATCGTCCTCGGCGGCTTTCGCCTTCTTCTTGAAAATCGCCAAAATAACCTCCCTTCATAATCGCGAAATCGCGGTGACGCCCATGACGCCACCGCGATTTCGGTTTAGCTGCTTCTTGGATGTAAAGAGACAGTATACGCTATTGGCGTCTTTACTTCGTAGCGACGGTGATGTTCTTCTCAGCGAAGTACTTAGCAGCGCCAGCATGGTACGGAACAGCGGTGACGCCGGCAGCCTTCTCGATGCTGACCTCTGCGTACTTAGCATGGTTCTCGACCAGGTCTGCAGCGTTGTCGAAGATGTCTGCGCACAGAGCGTAGATTGCGTCCTCGGATACGGAGTCAGCAGCCAGAACGACAGCGCCCACAGCAACGGTGGTGGTGTCGGTGTCAACGCCGGTGTAGGTGCCAGCGGGGATGGTTGCCTTCACGTAGTACGGAGAGGACTGGAGCAGAGCGTTGAGCTGAGCCTCCTCGATGGAAACCAGGTAAGCCTGCTTGGAGGTGGAGAGCTCGGTGATAGCGGTGGTCGGAGCGCCGGCGACGACGAATGCAGCGTCGATCTTGCCGTCCTTGAGGGAGTTAGCGGAATCGCCGAAGGACTCATAGGTCGGGTTGATGTCAGCCTCGGTCAGGCCATAAGCGCCCAGGATGTCGATAGCGTTGAAGTACACGCCGGAACCAGCAGCGCCGATGGAGACGTTCTTGCCAGCGAGGTCAGCAACGGTCTTGATCTCGGGGTTGCAAGTAACGATCTGAACCTGCTCGTCATACAGGTAGCCAACGGTGGAGAACACGGTGACAGCGCCGGTGTCTGCGAAGAGGTTGGTGCCCTCATATGCGTAAGCCATAACGTCGGACTGGCAGAATGCGAGCTCGGCGTTGCCGTCCTCGAGCTCGAAGACGTTTGCCTGGGAGCCGTTACCAGCGAGAGCGGTAACCTCGATGCCAGCGTTGTTGGTTGCATGCTGAGCGATAACGCTACCGAATGCATAGTAGGTGCCAGACTCGCCACCGGTCACGAAACGCAGCTTTGCGGGAGCGGGAGCGTCGCCGCCCTCTACAGGCTCGTCAGTTGCGGGCTCGTCGGAGCCGCAGCCAACCAGCAGAGCGGACATACCAGCAACAGCGGTGAGGCCTGCGAAAGACCTACGGGTCATAGACTTCTTCATAACAATTCCCTTCCTGTTGTGTCCTGCAGAATAATGCGCTTGCATTACACCTGTGCGACGTGTCTGCACTTTCTTGTGAAAGCGAGTTGCGCGGATTGGCCAGATCAATCGGCCCTTGCAAATGTGTGGCATCTTTTGGATGCGCTGTTCCCTCACGCACTACGCGCAACGCGGTGCATCTTAGCATACGGATTTCGCATTCATGTTTCATGTGGGTGAATATCGCGCATTAGCGTACTAAAGCACCCGACGATTGGCGCGCGTTCGCGGATGAGAGGCTTGTTCTTCGTCTGGTTGCATGGAGGCGTTGCAGTACAATGTGCCCGTTTTCCACTGGCGTTTCGCATGAATATAAAAGTAGCGTTACTGATAAATGTTGTTGCGATGGCCGTTGCGGCCACGAGGGAGGGAGCGTCTCAATGATCAACGAGAGCATGTATGCGTTGGGTGCGGCACCGAGTGCCATCCGCGAGCTGTTTGCCTATGGCTTGGCGCGCAAGGCGGAGATCGGTGCAGAGAATGTGTTCGACTTCAGCATCGGCAATCCCAGCGTTCCCGCTCCCGCCATCGTTCGCGAGACTATTCTCGAGTTGATCGAGGAAGATCCCGTTACGCTGCATGGCTATTCCCCCGCAGCAGGCGATCCTCGCGTGAGGCAGGCTGTTGCCGATAGCATTCGTGAGCGTTTTGGCGTGCCGGCCCAGGCTTCTCAGGTGTACATGACGGCGGGTGCTGCAGCTGGATTGGCCATCTCCATTTCGGCCATCACGGTGCCCGGCGACGAAGTGATCGTCATCTCCCCGTACTTCCCTGAGTATCGTACGTGGATCGAGGCGGCAGGTTGCTGCATCGTCGAGGTGCCCGCTCAGGTGCCGAGCTTCCAGATCGATGTCGATGCTGTTGCCGCAGCTATCGGCCCGAAGACGAGCGCTGTCATCGTGAATTCGCCGAACAACCCGGTGGGCGCGGTCTATACGCGCGAGAATCTTGAGGCTCTTGCCGCCGTGTTGACGGCAAAGGAGGCCGAGCTTGGTCGCGAGCTGTATCTGATCAGCGATGAGCCGTATCGCGAGATCACCTACGGCAAGGAAGTGCCCTACATTCCGACCATCTATCCGCGCACTATCGTGTGCTACTCCTATTCGAAGTCGCTTTCCCTTCCCGGCGAGCGCATCGGCTACATATATGTATCTGACTTGATGGAGAACGCCGCGCGCGTTTCCACCACCGTGGCGGGTGCCGGTCGTGCTCTCGGGTACGTGTGTGCTCCCGTGTTGCTGCAGCGCGTCGTGCAGAAGTGCTTGTACGAGCCTTCCGATGTTGCTGCGTATGCTGCCAACCGCGAGCTTCTGGCTGGCGGCCTGGCGGAGCTGGGCTACGAGTTCGTTGAGCCTGACGGAGCCTTCTATCTGTGGGTTAAGGCACTTGAGGAGGATGCGCAGGCGTTCTCCGATCGTGCAAAGCAGTTTGAGCTGCTCCTGGTTCCGTCCAACAGCTTTGGCGTTGGCGGATGGGTGCGACTGAGCTACTGCATCGCTCGCGAGACCATCGAAAAGTCCATGCCCGCATTCAAGGCTCTTAAGGAGAGCTACGAGGCGTAGTTGCGCGGGGCAATTGGGATAGTTTGTGCACCGACGCCCTCTGCTCCACCACATTCAAAAATAGTTCTAAACTGACCCATAGATCGACGATCGTGGGTCAGTTTGGTTTATGGCTGTTTGGGCTGCTTTTGCGAGAGGGGGATGCGTATGGCGTGCGACGACATTGTCGGTTACCTGGTGCGCGAGCAGCGTCCTTTTGCGGAAGAGCCTTTCAATCTGATCGACGCTCTTGTTCTGGCAACGCTCTCTTATCTCAAGTTCGGCACCCATGAGGATCTCAGGGTGACGCAGTCCCGCTGCGTGAGTCTGCGCGATGTGGTTACTGCTGTTCCCCGCGAGGATCTTCTGCGTATGGGCTGGATGCGGGAGTCTCTTCACACCGATGGTTTCTTGGCCGCGGTTTTGGATAGCGTTCGCTATCGCGACCTGCAGGTATGTTTCTATGCGGAAGAGCATATCGATAACGTCGAGAAGCAGTTTTCGGCGGTGACTTTCCTGCCGGGTGATGGGCGAGCCTATCTGACTTATGGCGGAACCGATGGAACCATGGTGGGCTGGAAGGAGAACTTCAACATCACCTTCCGCGATTTCACGCCGGCGCAGTTGGCTGGTGTTTCGTATGCGTCGGGCGTTGCCTCGGCGCTGGACGAGCGCTTGGCCTTTATCGGGCATTCGAAGGGCGGAAGCCATGCTCAGTATGCTGCGCTGTGCGTTTCGGACGAGGTGTTCGAGCGCACGGATCTTGTGGTCAATTTCGATGGCCCGTCGTTTTTGAGCGATCCTTCTCCGCGTGTCGATGATCCTCGTTTCAAAGAGGTGTTCCACAAAATCGTTCCGGAAGGTTCGTTGTTCGGCTTGCTGCTTGAGCGACGTGATGAATATCGCGTTATCGGTGCGGGTGCGAAACTGTCTCGCCAGCATGAGCCGTATTCGTGGCTCATTGATGGAAGCGATTTCTGCCATGTCGAGAACTTGCGTCGTCGTGCAAAGTGGATGGACGCTACGCTGAGCAGCTGGCTTTCCGCGCGCACGGTTGAAGAGCGTGAACTGTTCATCGACACGGTGTACAAGGTTTTGTTGACCACTGAAGCTCGAACCATTTTCGATCTGCGCGATCATTTGAGTGTGAACATGCGCAAGGTCTTGCGTGCAAGCAAAGATCTCGACCCTGAGATGCGTCGCTTCGTTATCGAAACCTTCAAGATGCTGGGCAGTAGCGCGGGTCGGGAAGTGCGTAGGGCGAATGAGCAACGCAGGTCGGCGGCAAAAAGGCGCAGGCGCTTACGCTACACGAGAGTGCTTGAGGAGACGGCGAGCCTGCGCAGAGATGTTGGCGCGGGTTGGAGTGCAGCTAAAAATATGGGCGTACGTGCGAGCGAAGACGCTTTCTCTGACGAAGGCCTTTCGGGTATAGATTGATCGACCGAGGATATATTCAGGAGTAGCTTATGCGACTGATTTCTTGGAATGTAAACGGATTGCGTGCGGTTCTTAAGAAGGACTTCCAGGCGATATTTGAAGAGTTTGATGCGGATGTTTTCGCTCTACAGGAGACCAAGCTGCAGGCTGGTCAGGTGGAAATCGAGCTGCCTGGTTACCATCAGTACTGGAGTTATGCCCAGAAGAAGGGCTATTCGGGTACGGCGGTGTTTTCTAAGCAGGAGCCGCTGCGTGTGCTTCACGGTTTGGGCAGTGATTATCTGGATACCGAGGGACGTATCGTGGCGCTCGAGTTCGATGAGTTCTGGTTCGTCGACGTGTATACCCCTAATGCTCAGGACGGTTTGAAGCGCATTGATCATCGTATGGAATGGGACGATGCCTTCCGCGATTTCTGCAAAGGTTTGGAAGCCGGCGTTCTGCCTGCGGGAGTTTCCGTCGAGTTCGTTCGCGAGTCGGATTCGCTGAGCGCAGAGGGTGTTTCCCGTGAAACAGTCTTTGTGGAGGCCGCTGGCGGGGAGTTCGCCTTGACGGTCGAGGGAGATGCGGCGTGTCCGAAGCCCGTTGTCATGTGCGGCGACTTCAATGTTGCCCATAACGAGATTGACTTGAAGAATCCGAAGACCAATCGAGGCAACCCTGGCTTTTCCGATGAAGAGCGTGCGAAGTTTACCGAATTGGTTGAGGTGGGCTTTGTCGACACCTTCCGCACGCTGCACCCCGAGCTGACGGGCGCCTATTCGTGGTGGAGCTATCGAGGCAATGCTCGCGCAAACAATACGGGCTGGCGTATCGATTACTTCTTGGTGAGCGAGGCTCTTCGCGAAAACGTGCAGAGCGCAAGCATTTACCCCGAGGTGTTCGGCAGCGATCATTGCCCGGTTGGACTTGAGCTTGCTTTCTAATAGCGATTGAACGAAGAAGGCCGCCGCGTATCCGCTGAGTGCGGGACGCGACGGCCTTACTTAATGGAATGATGCTTGCCGGAAGGCTTAAGCCTCGGCTTCCTCCGCCTTCTCGGGAGCCTTTGCGGGCTCGGGAAGCTCGCCAGCGCAATGCGGGCAGCGGGTTGCGCCCTCCTTCACCTCTTCGAGGCAGAACACGCAGGTGGGAGCCGGTGCGGCCTCTTCCTCGACGGTTTCCTCCTTCTTGCCCAGGCCCTTCATCTTGTTGAAGGCCTTCACCATGATGAACACGCAGAATGCCACGATGAGGAAGTTGACGATCGCGCTGATGAATGCGCCGAAGTCGATGCCGTTCTCGGTGCCGGGCACGGGGATGGTCAGTCCAGCGATTCCACTGGCTGCATCGCCGGTGAACAGCTTGATCGCCGGGTTGATGATGTCGTTGGTCAGCGACGTGACAATGGCGGTGAACGCAGCGCCCACGATGACGCCGACGGCCATGTCCATGACATTGCCACGGTTGATGAATTCCTTGAATTCGTTGAAGAAGCCCTTCATGTTTCCTCCTGGATTTATGGAGCAAGCGCCATTGACGAGGCGCCCTCTTTCATTCGATTCTCAGTATATCCTTCAATGCTACAATCGCTCTATTAATGTCTCTCGCCCGAAAGATCGAACATGACGAAAATCTATTCGCTTACCAAGCGCCTAGACGCCGACATCGTGGATGCCTTCTGCTCTCTGCAGAAGGGTTTCACCGATCAGTTTGTGTATTACGACAAGGCCCGCCCTGTGCGTTACATGGGCCTTGGCCGCTGCGTTGCCATGCCTTCGCTCGAAGGTGTGGAGTGGGAATGCGCTGACATCGATCAGCCTCCGGTGTTCTTCAGCTTCAATCGATTCGATGCGGAAAACCCCGCTCCGTCTGATGATCTGTTCAGCTCTTTCCCTCGTCTTCGATTCATGCTTCCCGAGGTTGTTCTCATCGAGAATGAGAACGGTTGCATGCTGCAGGTGAACTCGCTGGGTCCGGTTTACGCTGGCCGTATCGAGCGCTTCATGCGAGCAAGCCTGGCTGCGCCGGAGCGTCGTCGCGAGTCGATTCCCTTTGTCCTCGAGCAGGATTCTCGCGAGGAGTGGCATGAGGCCATGGATCAGGCTCTGGCCGCCATCGACGAGGGTCGTGTTCAGAAAGTGGTGCTTTCTCGCCGCAAGAAGCTTGTCGCGGAGCACCCCTTCTCTTCGAAGGACCTCCTGGTCAATCTCATTGACGGCGATTCTCGCGGCACGGTCATCATGTATCGCTATGCCGACGTGTTCTTCTGTGGTTGCACGCCTGAGCTGCTGATTCGCAAGCGCGGCAACGAGGTTGAGAGCATGTGCCTTGCAGGCACGTGCCCGGCGGGCGCGAACGAAGACGAGCGCAAGCGACTTGCCGATGAGCTCATGGCCGACACCAAGCATCGTGCCGAGCATGAGCATGTAGTGAAGTTCATTCGCGATGTGTTTGCGCGTACGTGCTACGACGTCGACGTTCCCAAGACCCCCGAGATCATGTCGCTCGCTCATGTCCAGCATCTTCATACGCCGGCGAAGGCGCGCGTTCTTGAAGGTGTGAGCATTTGGGATCTGGCGGGCGATCTTCATCCCACGCCTGCAACGGCGGGTACCCCGGTAGGCGAGGCGAAAATGCTTATTCGCCGTATCGAGAAGTACAACCGCGGCTTCTATGTGGGTGCAGCGGGCTTTGTCGATGCGCGCGGTGATGGCGAGTTTGCCGTAGCGCTGCGCACGGGCGTCTTCGATGGCGAAATGGGCTGGGTATATGCAGGCTGCGGCATTGTGGCCGGCAGTGACGCTGACGCCGAATTTGACGAAATCGATCTTAAGCTGAAGACGGTGCTCTCGGCTTTCGGTTGATGGCCTGGCTTCGGGCAGGGGCGCTTTCAGCCGAGGTAGCATAGACGTGGCGAAGGATTATCAGATGACGGACGGAATGTATTCTCATCAGCAGAAGAAGGCGCTGTACGTGAGCGCGTTTCTCGACGAGCTTGTACGCTGGGGCGTACGTGAAGTGGTGGTCAGCCCGGGCTCGCGCTCGACGCCGCTTGCCATGTGCGCTTACGAGATGAGCCGCCGCTATCCGGATCGCCTGCGCCTGTATGTTGATGTTGACGAGCGTGGCGCCTCCTTCTTTGCGCTTGGTTTGGCGAAGTCGGCTGGACGCCCGGTCGCGCTTGTGTGCACTTCGGGTACGGCGGTTGCAAACTATCTGCCTGCAGTCGTCGAGGCGAATACGTCGCGCGTTCCGCTGCTTGTCTTAACGGGCGACCGTCCTGTTCGCCTTCAGGATCTGGGCGCTCCGCAGACGTGTGATCAGATCAAGATCTTCGGTAGCTATGTTCGAGCATTCCGTCAGATGCCCGAGCCGGGTGCGCGTTCTCAGGATCTCGCTTTTGCGCGGCAGGCTGCACGCGAAGCGATTTTGGCCGCCATGGGCCCGGGAGGAAAGCCGCATTGCGGGGGAGCGGACCACGTTAACGAGGATGTTCTGCTTGCGGGTGACGGATCTGAGATTTCCATCTCTTTCGAGTATTCGCAGGATGTTGAGACCTTTGCGGTTGCCTCTCGAGCATGCGCCCGCATGGCTGGTCCCGTGCATCTTAATTTCCCCTTTGACGAACCTTTGAAACCGGACTTCAACGTCGAGGGTCTGTTTGCGGCAGGTGCCCGCGGAAGCAGGGGTGCTGGGGTGGACTCCTCTGATGAGTCTGCTGATCAGACGGCTTCGCTTGCCCTGCTCGGATCTGCTCCTGTGCTTGCTGGTCGAGTCGAGCTTCCCTGGGCCTCGGTGCTGTCGCTTGAGGCGCTTTTGGCTGACCGTACGGTTTTAGTTTTGGCTGGTGAGGGTACGTGTGAGACCCTCGAGGAGGCTTACTTCGTTGTGGATTGGGCGGCGGAGAGGAAGTATCCGCTGTTGGCTGATCCGCTGTCTGGCTTGCGAAGCGTGCTGGACGAGTGCGTGATCGACAACTACGACAACGTGCTGCGTGCGAGCGATGCGCCCATGCCTGAAGTGGTGATCCGCTTTGGACGCTATCCGGTTTCGAAGCATGCGTCGCTGAACTTGGCGAAGGCTGCTCAGATCAATGTTGTGGTTGATGTTGAGCAGACGCGCGACTTTAATAGTGCAACCGACGTCTTCGTGGCATGCACGCCGCTTGACTTCGTTAACCATGAGGCTGTCTTCGAGCCCGGTGATAAGCAGGAGGCCTTCTATCAGGAATGGGTCGAGCGCAACGACGCCGAGCGCGATCGCATCGGAGCGGTTGCCTTTGCCGATGATGCCGACGGTTTCGAGGGTGCCTACGTTTCCAAGTTGCTTGAGCTGATTCCCGAAGAGTCGCTTCTGTTCTCGGCGAATTCGATGCCTATCCGTGCGGTTGATACCTTCCTGCTGAAGAGCGATAAGCCCCTCGCGGTGCTGTGCAATCGTGGCCAGAATGGCATTGACGGTACGGTGTCCACGGCGCTTGGTGCAGCGCAAAGGTTCAAAACGACGACCTTCCTTACGGGCGATTTCACCATGCTGCATGATCTGAATGCGCTGGCACTTCGTCGCGAGCTCGCCCTTCATCATGGCCCTGCGGCAGGTGAGGCGGAGCGCAGTATCGTCATCGTGATGCTGAACAATAACGGCGGAGCCATTTTCGATATGCTTCCCCAGGCATCGGATGAGGATTATTTCGAGCGCCTGTTCCTCGTTCCTCAGGACGTTGATTTCGAGGCAGCAGTTGCCGCTTTTGGCGTGCCGTATGAGAAGGTTTCGACCGTGGCCGATTTTGCTTCTGCATACGAGGCTGCTCTGGCCGAGCCCGGCATCAACTTTATTGAGGTGACGGTACCTCTGCGAGGCGTTCGCGAGCGTTACGCTGCTTATCAGGGCTAGGATTTTCCGTGGATCACATGGTCGTCCATACCGGAGTGTTTGAGTATCAAGGACTTGATCTGTCTTTCACCCGTTGGGAGAGGCAGGAGTCCTTGGCCTACCATTCGTGGATGACAGCGGGCTTTGACTCGAATGCCGAAAATGCTCGCGTTCCTTTGATTTTGCTACATGGATTTGCCCAGAGTTCGGAAACGTGGGGAGAGATTGCCTCCGTTCTTGCGGATTCTCAAGGTATTGGTGCAGTGTACGCATTGGACCTGGTGGGGCACGGCGCGAGCGACAAGCCCAAGGACGCCCAGCTGTATGAGATGCCGGTCGTGTGCGATAGCGTTCGCGATTTTTGTGCATGGGTTGCGCATCGTGAGGGCGAGGTTCCGGCGCTTGTCGGTTACTCCATGGGAGGTCGCATAGCGCTCGAGTGCTTGTCGTCGTTTGGATGGAAGCCCTCTTTGGTTCCGTCGAGGGGCTTGAGGCGCGCTTCGACGCTTCCCATTTCTGCCTTGATTCTCGAGAGCGCAGGTTTGGGTCCGTTGGATGAGGCGGCTCGTGAGGCCTTCCATCAGCGCAACACTGAGTGGGCGAAGAAGCTGCGTGAGCAGGGTGTTTCGGCATTTATGGACTATTGGGAAAACCTTTCGCTTTTCGAGACGCAACGAGAACTCCCTCAAGCTAAGCGCGATGCGCTGCGTTCTGCTCGTGAGTCGAACGATGCTGAGGCTTTGGCGCGCACTTTCGAAGGCACGGGTCAGCATCATCAGCACTCTGAGCTTGAGACGATTTCGGCTTTGAATGCAGCGATCAAAAGCGGCCTTCAGGTGACGTATATCTGTGGTGAGCGAGACCTCAAATATGCTGCTGTTGCCGAGAAGATCGGCCGCGCTTGCCCGGGCGTCAATGTAAGCGAGGTCCCTGCTGTGGGCCATAGCGTTCATCTCGAAAACCCTGAGGCTTTCGTTCGCGCGTGCCTGCGCGCATAGGCTCTTTACATCTTTTCGCCATCAGGTTTTGTCTGCC
>JAFYTB010000259.1 GCA_017559045.1 Eggerthellaceae bacterium
GTTCTGGCTGGCGCTGCTGCCATGGCTGGTCTGACCATGACCGGTTGCGCTGAGTCCAAGCCCGCAGCTACCTACGAGACCAAGCACACCTGCGACGTCGTCATCGCTGGCGGCGGCATCGCTGGCCTTGCAGCAGCAGTTTCCGCTGTTGAGGCTGGCGCTAACGTTATCCTCGTCGAGGCATCCGCTAAGGTCGGCGGCACCAGCCGTTTCGCAGCTGGCGCTTTCGGTCCTCGCTTCGGCACCGACTGGGAGGCTGCTTACGCTAAGGCTCCCATGTCCGACATCGAACTCGGCAAGACCGTTGTCGAGGGTTGGGACCCCTATGTGGCTTGGATCGAGGGCCTCGGCCTGACCATCGAGCCGCTGGGCCAGGGCGCATACGTCTGGATGGGCGGCGAGCGTCAGGGTCAGGGCTCTAAGTCCTTCACCGACGAGTACCTGCAGCAGTTTGGTCAGATCTTCACCGACAAGGGTGGCGTTACCCTGACCAGCACTCGCGCAATCAAGGTTCTCACCGACGAGAAGGGTGCTGCTACCGGTCTTCGCGTCCAGGACGCAGAGGGCGTTTACGAGATCGCAGCTGGCTCCGTCATCCTCGCAACTGGCGGCTGGCAGTGCGACAAGGAAATGATGACCAAGTACGTCGCTCGTCACGCTGACCTCTCCCAGGCTCAGTGCGTGCCCTACCTCGACGGTTCTGGCATCAAGATGGGCGTTGAGGTCGGCGCTCAGCTTTCCCGCTCCTTCGGCTCCTTCTACGGTCATCCGCAGCCCTGGCCGATCAACTACCTCAACGGCATCGACACTCCCGAGGGCTACGAGGCACTCGAGAACGTCGACGAGGCTCACGTCCTCTACTACGGCACCACTGAGCACTCCATCCAGGGCATGGGCGTTTACCTCAACATGGAGGGCAAGCGCTTCGTGAACGAGGGCCTCGGCTCCTCCCTGGTCAACCAGGAGATCATGCAGCAGCAGTACTGCCGTGCATACCTGATCCTCGACCAGGCTCAGCGCGAGATCATCGCAAACACCCCGTTCTTCGTGGCAGCTGTCATCGGTGGCGACCGTATTGACAACATGAAGGAGAAGGGCATGACCGTCATCGAGGGCGCAACCATGGAAGAGCTCATGGCTAACGTCTTCGCTTCTCATGGCGGCTCCGAGTTCAACGTTGCTAACGCTCTCGCTACCATGGCTGAGTACAACGCTGAGGTCAAGGCTGGCAACGCAACCACCATGGAGATCCCCCACACCTTCGCTATCCCGGCTACCCCGGTTGAGGCTGGTCCGTTCTACGCTATCCCGGTTGTCGCTGGCGTTATGGCTACCTTCGGCGGCCTGAAGATCAACGGCGAGACCCAGGTCATGAGCACCGCTGGTACCCCGATCACCAACCTGTACGCTCTCCCGGGCTGCGCAGGTGGCATCATGAACGGCGACTACTGGTGCGTCATGAGCGGCTACTCCGTCCTCGGCAAGCTGTCCGGCGAGGTTGCTGCTGCTAACGCTGCTGGCGCTACCGCATAAGCAACTGCTTAGCTAACTTTGGGTTTTTACCCATCCCTAATAGGCCGTGCCCCTTCGGGGGTACGGCCTATCCTTTTATATAAGAGTATGCAGAAGGCGAGTGTTCTTAGTTCTACTAGCTTCACATCGGAAGAGATGTAGTAACATATATAAGGTTAAGAACATTAAGAGAAGAAAGTCGCTATGTACCAGGATCCTCAGTTCATCAGGAATTTTTCCATCATTGCTCATATCGACCACGGTAAGTCCACTCTGTCTGACCGAGTTCTTGAGCTTACCGGCACCGTCGCCTCCCGTGACATGCAGGAGCAGCTTCTTGACTCCATGGATATCGAGCGTGAGCGTGGTATCACCATCAAGAGCCAGGCTGTACGCGTTGATTACACTGCCGATGATGGCAATACCTATCAGTTCAATCTTATTGACACCCCTGGTCATGTTGACTTCACCTACGAGGTCTCTCGTAGCCTTGCTGCATGTGAGGGTGCCGTTCTCGTGGTTGATGCAACTCAAGGCGTTGAGGCACAAACGGTTGCTAACGCTATGCTCGCTATGAACGCTGATCTTGAGATCATTCCTCTGATTAATAAGATTGACCTTCCTGCCGCTGAGCCTGAGCGTGTTCGTACGGAGATCGAAGACGGTCTTGCTCTTCCCGCTGACGACGCTGTCCTTGCTTCTGGCAAAACCGGTGTCGGCGTTCACGATATGCTCGAGGCTGTCGTGTATAACATTCCCGCGCCCGAGGGTGACTTCGACGCCCCTCTGCGCGCGCTTATTTTCGACTCCTATTTCGATCCGCATCGCGGCGTGGTTGCTCTTATCCGCGTTGTCGATGGCAAGATTTCCAAGGGCGATCGCGTCCTCATGATGGCCACCGGTACCGAGGTTCTCGTCAATGAGGTCGGATGCCGTCGCCCCGCTGAGATTCCGCAGCCGCATCTTTCCGTTGGCGAGGTTGGCTATCTTGTTACTGGCCTTAAGGACGTTCGTCAGGTTAAGGTCGGCGACACCATCACCGCCATCAAGGGTGGCGTTTCTGAGCCGCTTCCTGGTTACCGTGAGGCCAAGCCGATGGTCTTTACCGGCTTGTTCCCCATTGACGGTGATCAGTATGAGCCCCTTAAAGAGGCCCTTGAAAAGCTGTCTCTTAACGACCCCGCTCTCGTTTGGGAGCCTGAGAAATCTCATGCACTTGGTTTCGGTTTCCGCGTTGGCTTCCTCGGTCTTCTACACATGGAAGTCATCAAGGAGCGTCTCGAGCGCGAGTTCGGTCTCGACCTGCTTGCTACTGCTCCTAGCGTTGAGTATCACGTCTACAAGAAGAACGGTGAGATGGTCTCCCTGCATTCTCCGCAGGAGATGCCCGATTTCAGCGAAATTGACCATGTTGAAGAACCTTACCTTAAGGCAAAGGTCCTCATTCCGCCCGATTACGTTGGCGCTGTGATGGATCTTGCTGTTTCTCGCCGCGGCATCTTCGTCAATATGAATTACCTGTCTCAGACTACGGTAGAACTTCTTTGGGAGATCCCGCTGTCCGAGCTCATCATGGACTTCTTCGATAAACTCAAGTCGAATACCAAGGGATATGCAAGCCTTGATTACGAGTTCTTTGGCTACAAGACCTCTGAGCTCGTAAAGCTTGACATCCTGCTTTCCGGAAAGCCCATCGACGCTCTTTCCTTTATCGTTCATCGCGATAAGGCATATGATCGCGGCCGCGTTCTTTGCGAGAAGCTCAAGGACATCATTCCTAGGCAGATGTTCGAGGTTCCCATTCAGGCTGCTATCGGTAGCCGCGTCCTCGCACGTCAGACCGTTAAGGCTATGCGTAAGGACGTTTTGGCTAAGTGCTACGGCGGCGACATCACCCGTAAGCGCAAGCTGCTTGAAAAGCAGAAGGCTGGCAAGAAGCGCATGAAGGCTATCGGCAACGTCGAGGTGCCGCAGGAGGCCTTCATGGCGATCCTCAAGGTTGATGAGTAGCGTCTTGAGAGAGTTCTTTCAACACAATAAGGTGCTCTTGGCTCCCATGGCGGGCGTTTCTGACGTTGCCATGCGTACTTTGTCGCGCGAGTTTGGCGCAGATATGACGTATACGGAAATGGTTTCCGCAAAGGGCCTTTCGTACGCCAACGAAAAGACGCGTCAGCTGCTTGAGCTTGCAGAGGGGGAGGACCGCGTTGCCGTCCAGCTCTTTGGTCATGAACCTGATGTGATGGCCAGCCAGGCAGCTTGGATTGAGGAAGTTATGGGTCCTCATCTTGCATGGCTTGATATCAATATGGGCTGCCCAGTTAGGAAGATCACCTCTAAGGGTGAGGGTTCTGCCCTTATGCAGACTCCTGAACTTGCGGCAGATATCGCCCGATGCGTTAAGAATGCCGTACAGTTCCCTGTTACGGTGAAGTTCCGCAGGGGTTTTGCCATGGGTGAGGAAACGGCTCCCGAATTTGCCAAGCGTATGGAGCAGGCCGGCGTTGATGCCATTGCCGTTCATGGTCGTTTTGCCCAGCAAATGTACGGGGGCAAATCCGATCGTGGAACTATTGCACGCGTTAAGGAAGCCGTAAGCATTCCCGTTGTTGGCAATGGCGACATTCGTCATGGCTCTGAAGCACTTACGATGATGGAAGAAACCGGTTGCGATGCCGTCATGATCGGCCGAGGCGCGCAGGGTAACCCTTGGATTTTCGCTGAGGCGAAAGCAGCGGTAGCAGGGGAGGCCGTCCCTCCGCGTCCCTCGGTCTACGAAAAGGTCGAGGTCGCCCGTCGCCATGCAAAGCTGCTTTCGGAACGTGAGGGCAGGAACATCGTCCGCATGAGGAAACACGCTAGCTGGTATACCACGGGTGTTCCGCGTGGTTCCGAGGCTCGCGGTCGCATCAATGACTGCGTTACCTTCGAGGACTTCGAGGCGGTATTTGACGACATACTTAGGGTTACGCGTGAGTTCGAAGAAGCCGGCTTCTATATGAATAACACCGGTCTGTAGATCGGCTTGCATAACCGCGGAGTGCGCTAATTTCGGACGTAGTATTTGATAGCGCTGTATCTATATATCTAGAGGGAGGATGCGAGTGGATTACGAAGCCTATAAAGCGCTCTATTTGCATATTCCCTTCTGCGTTCAAAAATGCTCTTATTGCGACTTCGAATCCGCGGCTACTTCTCGTGAAGACAGCTGCATCGACGAATACCTCGATAGCCTGATCCTCGATATCCGAAGGACTTCCAGAGAGGGGTCTTTGGGCGCAATTCAAACGGTGTATATCGGTGGAGGAACGCCGACTCACATCGGCCATGCACGACTTTCCAAACTCTTGTATACCCTGTCACTCTCTATGCATCTTGAACCTGAGGTTGAGTGCACTATTGAGGCAAACCCGGAAAGCGTCGA
>JAFYTB010000260.1 GCA_017559045.1 Eggerthellaceae bacterium
CCGCGCCCATCTGGGCCGCCCTCGGGTCGTACTCCCCCTCGGGCATCCTCGCGAGCTCCCGCGCCACCGTCGTGCGGTGGCAGCCCACCGCGGCGGCGATCTCGGCCTGGGTGCCGCCCGCGCGGCGCATCGCGTATATGAGGCACCTGTCCTCGTAGGTCAGCCGCGCCCTCGGCGACCTCGCGCGGCCCCTCGGCGACTCCGCTATCTCCATGTCGAGCCACATCCGTTCGGGCGGCTCGTCCATCCGGCCCCATCGGAACACGGCGCCCCGGTTCACGCCGGTGCTCGCCGCGACGCCCCTGATCGTCCCTCCCATGTCCAGGGCCCTCCGGACGGCTCGCCAGTCGTCAATCGAATACCTGCCCCTCATTGCACCTCATCTCCCTCCGTGGTGCAATGACCGCTAGAATCCGCCCGAGCCCATCTGTCACCCAAGTGTCACGCCCCGCCTTGTTTATTCGTTCGGGTTGGAAATGGTAACGGTGCGGCCCTTGTTCGCGACGTAAGCTTCCCACGTCGCCGGTTGCTCCTTCTTGATGCGCGTCATTGCCTTGGAGACTGAGGCGCGATCATGGTTGATCAGGTTTGCGATTTGCTGCTGCGTCAGATAGTCGTTCTGCTGAGCGAGGTACTGCACGAGATGGAAGACGCTGAGGTATACCGAGTTCGCTCTCAGGATGGCCGTCATCATGCAGCCGTCCTCCATGATGCGCAGCGCAGAAAGCACCATGGCGTGCGCAAACGGAACATGGTTCTCGAACAGCTTGCGGATGACGTCGTGATCGAAATGGGCCACGCAGCAGTCGGTGAGGTATTCCATGCTGTTGTAGCCGTAGGCTTCCGTGCCGCCGCCTTCGCGGAAGGTGACGTTGGTGGAAAGCATGCGTCCGGGAACGCCCAGGTAGCACGTGGGAACATCGTCGGAATAGCCCACCACGTCTTCGCCCACGTGACCGGAAATCAGCACGATGCCGTCGATGAGCAGCGATGCCCTTCGCTCGAAATCTTCGTAGATCTGGATAGACCCCGCTTTGACGAGTCGGCGTCTGCAGTGCTTGCAAAGTTCTGCGCGAAGCTCCGGGGTTAAAGACGAGCAGAAAGCGTTGGTCGAGCAGTTCATGGGCGACTCCTCGGGTCGGCGGGCGTGGCGGTGCGTGTGCAAAGCTTTGCGTTGGCAGCGGCTTTGCGACGGCGATGGTGATGCATGGAAGGTGGTGCTGCGTAGGCAACAACACTGCATTTGTGACGGCTCGAAAGGCCGCCAACACCGCGTGAATAGCGATGTTGCATATGCAACAAACGAGTGTGGTGCAATCGACATTCTACATGAAGAAAGCCGCACATGGGAGTCGTTTTCCGCTTCCTATAATCCTCTCAATCGTTCAAGCGTAATCGTTGAGAGGAGAATCGCGAATGGACGTGAAACTGAGAGAGAAGGAGCAGGGCGCGGAGTGGATTTCCGTACCGTGCTGGCACAACTGCGGTGGCCGCTGCGTGGTCAAGGCGCTGGTTCGTGACGGCGAGATCCTTCGTATGAAGACCGACGACGTGCATGAGGATACCTGGGAGCGTCCGCAGGCTCGTTCCTGCCCGATGGGCCATGCTATGCGTCAGCAGGTGCTGGGCGCAGACCGCCTGAAGTACCCCATGAAGCGCAAGAACTGGACCCCCGAGGAGCCCAACAAGCACCTTCGCGGCGTCGACGAGTGGGAGCGCATCAGCTGGGACGAGGCTCTGGACTACCTGGCCGCTGAGCTGAAGAAGGCCAAGGAAGAGGTCGGCAACGACGGCATCCTGTACATGAACATGATCAACCTCGAGGGTTACATCGGTCAGGTTCTCGCTGCCTTCGGTGGCTACATGGATTGCTGCGGCACCCAGTCCACCGGTACCTTCGGCTTCGCCAACCCGCAGTTCGGCTTCGGCGAGCTGTTCGGCAGCTCCAATGACCGTATGGACCTCGAGAACTCCGACTACATCGTTCTCATGGGCCACAACGCTGCATGGTGCGCTTTCGGTCAGGCTTCCCTGTACCTGAAGCACGCAAAGGAGAAGGGCGCCAAGTTCGTCTTCGTCGGCCCCGAGTACTCCGCAACTGCTGGCTTCACCAACGCTCTGTGGATCCCCGTCCGTCCGGGCGGCGACACCGCTCTGCTTCTGGGCGTCGCTCACTCCATGATCACCCGCGACGAGGATGGCTCCCTCATCAACTGGGACTTCCTGAACCGTTGCACCGTCGGCTTCGACGCTGATCACATGCCCGCTGACGCTACCACCAGCGAGAACTTCCGTGACTACGTCCTCGGCAAGTACGACGGCATCGAGAAGACCCCCGAGTGGGCATCCGAGCTGTGCGGCACCCCCGTCGAGCTCATCCACAAGTTCGCCGACATCAACAGCGGCAAGAACAAGGTCTCCTTCCACTCCAACTCTGCACCGGCTCGTTGCAAGGGCTCCGAGAACTACCCGCAGCTGCTCATGACCATCGCAGCAATGGGCGGCCACTTCGGCACCCCGGGTAACTCCTGTGCTAACGACCAGTACTATGGCGCTATGAACAGCGGCATCCTGGTTCATGTTCCCTACAGCGGCACCCCGGTTCGCTTCACCAACGCTCAGAACCCCGTCGAGAAGTGCGTTTCCCTCGACATCATCTGGGACGCTATCGTTGACGGCGAGTACTGGGACGCTGGCAACAACTTCCCGGGCTGCCAGGTTCATGCACCGCGCCGCGAGAAGTGCGACGTTCGCGTTCTCATCTCCGAGACCAACAACTTCCTGGCTTCCCAGGCTAACTCCAACAAGGGCATCGAGGCATTCCGCAAGGTCGACTTCGTGTTCGCATCTGCTTACTACATGAAGGTAGACGCACAGTATGCTGACGTCGTCGTGCCTATCGTCACCCGTTGGGAAGAGGATCTGGCTCACCTTTATGTCGGCACCAACATGAAGGACAAGGAGCTTTCCTTCGCATCTCGTGCTCCGCTGCCGCGTCTTGCCGAGTGCCGCTCCGACCGCGAGGTGGCTGCTGGTCTCGCCGAGCGTCTGGGCTTCAACTACGAGGAGATGAACCCGAAGTCCGACAAGCAGTGCTGGTTCGAGCAGCTCACCCAGACTGCCGTTATGTTCCCCGAGGGTCCCATGCCCGTCGCCGAGGTCACCGAGGCTGACCTCGAGAAGTACGGCGTCCAGGGCGCACCGCAGCCTGGCCTCATGCCCTTCGAGCAGTACCTCGAGCAGGGTGTGTATCGTCAGGAGCGTTCCTATGACGACCCGTGGGCTAACCCGGCTGGTTACCCGTTTGCCGCATTCGTGGCTGACCCCGAGGCTAACCCGCTCAAGACCACCGCTTCCGGCAAGTTCGAGATCTACTGCCAGGCCAAGAGCGACTGGTACGACATGGTCAACGGCTACGCCGATGGTGGCGAAGGCGTCATGGACTACGTGAAGGTTTCCCCGCTGCCGAAGTACATCGAGGCTCCGTTCAACTACAAGGACACCTTCTCCGACTGGGAGAACAAGGTGAAGGGCGAGTACCCGATCCAGATGACCCATGTCCACTACCTGCGTCGCGCTCATACCGACTGCGACAACCTGCCTTGGCTGCGTGAGGCTCTGCAGAATCCGGTCTACATCAACCCGAAGGATGCTGCTGAGCGTGGCATCAAGACCGGCGACACGGTTCGCGTCTGGAACGAGCAGGGTCAGTTCCTGCGCCCGGCTTCCGTGACCCGCACCATCATGGAGGGCGTCATCATGGTCCCGCACGGCGCTTCCGCTCGTATCGACGCTGAGACCGGCCTCGATATCTCCGGCGCTGACAACATCCTCACCATCTCCAACCGCACCACCACGCCGTTCCTGAACTCCTGGAACTCCAACCTGGTGAACTACGAGAAGTACGAGGGCCCCGTCAAGCTGATCCCGGACTGCGAGATGTCCCAGATCATCCCGCTGGCAGAGTAATTGGGAAGGATCGTGAATACCATGACCAAACTTGGATTCTATTTCGATGCAGAGAGCTGCATCGGCTGCCATACCTGCCAGGTTGCTTGCAAGGACGTGCATGACCTGCCGGTTGGCGTTAACTACCGCACCGTCCGTTCCTTCTGCACGGGCGAGGGTTTCGAGCCCCGCATGTTCCATGTATCTCTGAGCATGCCCGGCTGTAACCTGTGCTCTGACCTGCGCGAGTGCGGCGAAGAGCCCGCTTGCGTCGTCTCCTGCCCGATGCGTTGCATCGAGTTCGGCGACATCGAGGAGCTGCGTGCTAAGCATGCTGGCGAGGCTCTGGCTGACGGCTGCCCGGCTGTTCCGAACGCTGAGATGTCCAACAAGAACTTCGTCATGCGCGTGAAGGACTGCATGGCAAACGAGGACTTCGACGAGATCCTCATCTAGCTACTGCAACTAGCATTACTCATGCAAGAGTGAACCCTAGCCTCTCGCAAACAAAGGACCCTGCCCCGATCTGA
>JAFYTB010000261.1 GCA_017559045.1 Eggerthellaceae bacterium
GCTGGTGAAGACCAGAGGTATTGTCATAATGCCAACTCATGTTGAAAGGACTTTAAGTTCTATGTTGGTTAATGAACAGGCTCGAATTGTGAGCAACGAACAGGTTGGACCGCGTCTTCATATCATGAAGCTGCATGCACCTGAGATCGCTGAGCGCATCGCTCCCGGTCAGTTTGTCCATATGAAGGTTCCGCGCATGGAGGATCACATTCTACGCAGGCCTTTTTCCGTGTATTACGCCGATGTTGAAACTGGCGTTATCGAGGTTCTCTATCAGGTTGTCGGCTATGGAAGCGACCATATGACTCGTCTCGAGAATGGTCTTGTCTGCGAGCTTATTGGTCCTGTCGGAACGGGCTGGGAGGCTCCCGAGGGCACGAAGCGTGCGCTTGTTGTTGCTGGTGGCGTTGGTGCTGCCCCGCTGTACATGATGGCCGAGAAGCTGGTCAATGACGGCGTTCAGCTTGATGTTATTCTCGGCGCTCAGACTGAGGCGGCTCTCGTTTGCCGTGAGCGTTACGAGGCTCTTCTTGGCTCTAATCCGTCTTGCTCCACCGATGACGGTAGCTATGGACGCGCTGGTTTCTGCACGTCGCTCGTTCAGGAGGCGCTGGCTGCCGCGGAGGCGGATGGTGCCCCCTATGACTATCTCGCTGTTTGCGGTCCTGAGCCCCTTATGAAGATCGTATCTAATATGGCTACGGAAGCCGGCGTTTATTCCCAGATCTCCATGGAGAAGCGCATGGCCTGCGGTGTTGGCGCATGTCTCTCTTGTGTTGTGAATACGGTAGAGGGTAAGAAACGCGCATGCGTCGACGGACCCGTCTTCGATGCAGTTAAGGTGGTGTGGTAATGCCCGAGATTTCCCGTATCCCTCGAGCCACTGAGGTAAACATGGAGGTTAACCTCGGCGGCCTTATCATGAAGAACCCTGTTACGGTTGCTTCCGGTACTTTCGCTGCTGGTCTGGAGTACAACGACTTCGTTGATGTTTCGACTCTTGGCGCAGTAACTACGAAGGGCGTGTCCTTGAACGGCTGGGAGGGCAATGCAAGCCCCCGTATCGCCGAGACTCCTTCTGGCATGCTGAATTCCATTGGCCTTCAGAACCCCGGCGTTCAGCATCTCAAGGATATTGAGCTACCTTGGCTTCGTGAGGTGGGCGCTACCACGATCGTTAATGTTTCTGGACACAGCTTCGATGAGTACATTCAGGTCATTGAGGCTCTGGAGGAAGCTCCTGTTGACGCTTATGAGATCAATATCTCCTGCCCTAATGTCGATGCAGGCGGTATGACCATGGGCACCCACGTGCCGAGCGTTGAGAAGGTTGTTTCTCTTTGCCGCAATGCAACCAAGCGTCCGCTTATCGTTAAGCTCACGCCCAATGTAACCGATATTACCGAGATCGCTAAGGCTGCGGAGGCATCTGGCGCGGATGCCATCTCTCTTATTAACACTCTTCTTGGTATGGCTATCGATGCAAAGCGCCGCAAGCCGCAGCTTGCACGCGTTGTCGGTGGTTTTTCCGGTCCTGCCGTTAAGCCGGTTGCTCTTCGCATGGTGTGGCAGTGCCACAACGCTGTGAAGGTACCGCTGCTTGGTATGGGTGGTATTTCCAACGGCATCGACGCTGTTGAGTTCATGCTTGCTGGTGCTAGCGCTGTAGCTGTTGGTACTGCAAATTTCGTGAACCCTCATGCCACTATCGACGTTATCGACGGTATCGCCGCCTACTGCGAAGAGCAGGGCGTCAAGGATGTTAAAGAACTGATTGGAGCACTCGAATGCTAAATTCTTTCGCCAATATTCCCGCTAAGGATCGAATCATCGTTGCGCTTGACTGCGCCAAGGAAGAAGCCCTCGAGCTTGGTGATAAGCTTGCGGGTAAAGCTACCTGGGTTAAGGTTGGCATGACGCTGTACTATGCCGAGGGCCCGTCCATTATCAAGGAATTCAAGGATCGCGGCTTTAAGGTGTTCCTCGATCTGAAGTTCCATGACATTCCTCATCAGGTTGAGGGTGCGGCTCGTTCTGCTACGGCAAGTGGCGCAGACATGATCACCATGCACACGGTTGGTGGTGTTCCTATGATGCAGGCTGCTCAGCGTGGTGCTGTTGCAGGTGCTGACTCCATTGGTGGGGAAGTCCCCGTTACCCTTGGCATCACTGTTCTTACGAGCATGGATGCCGAGACCCTTGAGAAGACCGGCGTTGTTCGTGAGCTTCGTACTCAGGTTTGTGAGATGGCTAAGCAGGCTCGTGAGGCTGGTATTTCCGGTGTTGTCGCCTCTCCGCAGGAGGCTTCTATGCTCCGCGAGATTCTCGGTCCGGATGCTTACATCGTTACGCCTGGTGTTAGGCCTGCTGGTGCTGATCTTGGCGATCAGAGCCGTGTTGCCACTCCTGCAAAGGCATTCGCCGATGGCGCTTCTCACATTGTCGTCGGTCGACCGATCACTAAGGCCGCCGATCCCGTCTCCGCTTTTGAAGCTATTGTTGCCGAACTTGACGTGTAGGGTTTGTGAAGCGCGGTAAAATGCCGCGCTAATCAGGACAAACGTGTCCCATAATAGTCGGGCGCTTTTTTCGTCTGGCTTATCGCAGACCTAGATTTATCGAAGCGATATTCAATATATAAATGGTAACAATGGCGAGCTGAGTATGTGAGCAATCGCCTCGAAAGAAGGAGAAGGAAGTATGGCTATCCCTCAACTGAGCGCTGAAGCGCGTCAGGAAGCTCTTGAGAAGGCAAAGGCTGCTCGCATTAAGCGCGCTGAGGTTCGTGAGGAACTGAAGAGCGGTAAGCTCACCATTGAGCAGGTTCTCGATATGAAGGACGACCCGATCCTTGGTCGCATGAAGGTTTCTACCCTCATCGAGACCATCCCTGGTTTCGGCAAGGCTAAGGCTGAGAAGGTCATGAAGGAGCTTCAGATCGCCGAGAGCCGTCGTCTTCGTGGTCTGGGCGAGCGCCAGCGTGCGGCTCTTCTCGAGCGCTTGGGTTAATCGTGAGGCGCGGCAACTTATTCGTAATCTCTGGGCCATCAGGTGCCGGTAAGGGCACTCTGGTGGCTCGTCTCTTGCAGGAAGTTCCTGATGCTTGGCTTTCTGTCTCCGCTACCACGCGTTCTCCCCGTGAGGGTGAGAAGGATGGCGTGAGCTATCACTTCATGACGCGCGAAGACTTTATGCGTCTTGCCGATGACGGTGGCCTTCTTGAGTGGGCAGAATTTGCAGGCAACTGCTACGGCACCCCTCGCTCTAAGGTGCAGGAAGCCGTCGAGGAGGGCAAGCAGGTAATTCTCGAGATCGAAGTGCAAGGTGCATTCCAGATTCGAGAGAAGATGCCCGAGGCTCATCTGGTGTTTATTGAGCCTCCTTCGATGGAGATCCTTGAGCAGCGTCTTCGTGGACGTGGCACTGAGACCGAGGAAGCTATCCTGCGTCGACTTGAAACGGCGAAGCTGGAGCTTTCTCGTAAAATGGAGTATGATATGCGGTTGGTAAACGATGATCTTGAAACCGCTGTCAAAGAACTTGTTGCCTATGTAAACAGCAAAGCAGAGTAGCTGAGGATATTAATATGAGCATTATTGAACCGAAAATCGACGTCCTGCTTGATGAGACCGACAACGATCGTTTTCTTCTGTGCGCTCTTGCTTCCAAGCGTGCGCATGACATCAACGATATGATGCGCGGCCAGCGCGATCGTGCTATTCAGCTGCAGACTGCTGTTGAAATCGCTCGTGCTGCTGACAAGAAGCCGCTCTCCCTTGCATTTGGCGAGGTTTCTCGTGGCGAGGTTTCTTTCGATCCCGAGTCTATTGACGTCAAGAATCACTAATTCTTGACCTTACCGTTAGTTCGGTACTTTCATTTGTTGTGAAGGCCCTCGTATCTTCATTCGAGAGAAGCTGCTACACAGTTGCGCAATATGCGTTCTGAGTCGCGGGATCGAATGAATACGAGGGCTTTTTCATTCTGTTGCAATCTTTGGTTGATGTGATTTGCGTCTTGCATGTTGCTAAAGCCATTTGAGATGTATCACTCGCTAGAGATGCACCTAAGTTCCCATTTACCTAAGAAACGGAGATTTGCATGAGCGATTTCCAGCGTATTTGCCTGGTCCATTACCATGAAATTGGCTTGAAGGGCCACAATCGCGCAACGTTTGAGATGCGCCTCCTGAAGAATCTTGAGGTGATTCTCGCCGAATATCCTCTTGTTACCATTCATCGTATTGCCGGTCGCCTTTGCGTTTTCCTCAAAGAGGGAACCTCTTATGAGGTGGCTAACGCTTGCGCTGATGCCATCAAGGACGTTCCTGGTGTTGCTCGTGTTTCTTGCGGCTACAAGTGTCGCCGTGATATGCAGGAGATGGGCAGACTTGCTGTTCTCGCTTTGTCCGAAGCTGGTGATTTCGGTTCATTCAAGGTTGCTGCAAGGCGTAACCACACCGATTTCCCCATTGATTCTATGCAGATGAATCGCGAGATCGGTGCTGCTCTTTGCGACGCGTATCCCGAAAAGGCTGTTCGCATGAAGGACCCCGACGTTACTGTTGGCGTCGAGGTGGTCCAGAATGCCGTATATATTTATGCTCGTAGCATCAGGGGTATTGGCGGCCTTCCTGTAGGAAGCTCTGGCAAGGTCATGTGCCTTATGTCTTCGGGTATTGATTCACCGGTTGCGCTTTGGCGCATTGCGCGCCGTGGTGCGGTTTGCCTTGGCGTTCACTTCAGCGGTCGTCCGCAGACGCTTGATACTTCTGAGTTCCTTGTAGATGACATTGCGCATGTTCTTGAGAAAACTGGATGCGTCGCGCGCGTGTATGTGGTTCCTTTGGGTGATTACCAGCGAGAGATTTCCGTCGTTGCACCGCCGGCCCTTCGTATCATTCTCTATCGTCGTTTGATGTTTAAGGTTGCCGAGCGCCTTGCTCGCCGCGAGGGATGCGGTGCGCTTGTCACCGGTGAGAGTCTGGGTCAGGTCGCCTCTCAGACGCTCGAGAACCTCAGGGCAACTGATGCCGCTGTCGAGATGCCGGTGTTCCGCCCTCTCATTGGCACTGACAAAGTCGATATTATCGACATGGCGCAAACCCTCGGCACCTTTGAGATTTCCTCTATGGAGGCTCCCGATTGCTGTACCCTGTTTATGCCCCGTAGCCCTGAAACTCACGCAAAGCTTGAGGATGTTTTGGCAGCTGAGGCCTTGTATCCCATTGATCAGTGGGTAGAGGAGCTTGCAGATATGGCAGAGCCGCATGACTACGTTTGCCCTGCTTACAAGCGCAAGAAGGTTAAGGTAGAAGAGTAGATTCGTAATTTGATCGATGCGTATGTGCTTGATCAGCACACGATAAGGTCGCAACTCGACGCCTTTACGATAATAAATTTAATTTACACCCGCTCGTATCTTTGTTTGCTGGCGGGTGTATTTGTATTCTCGTGAAGAATCTTCAGTGAGTAATACGATCTACGTTGAAGTGTTCGGCGTGGTTAATTTGGTATCCATTATTGGTTTGGCGCTTGAATCGAGAGTTACTTTCGTGCGGTCTAAGAAGAAGATTGTGCCGATGCCGGCGTCTACCTGAGCGTCTATGCTCCCTTTTCCGCGAATGAAGGGGGCAAAATGGCGTTTATTGAAACATCGGAAA
>JAFYTB010000262.1 GCA_017559045.1 Eggerthellaceae bacterium
CGAAAATGTGACAGTAGCTACGAGCCCATCTGTCACCCATCCGTCGCATTTCGCCAAAACGAAAGGCTCCTAATGACCGAAGTAAATAACCGATTCGACCACGTGAAAGACCACTATGCAGAAGTGGCCGCAGAAACACTCAGCTTCGTCAGCTGCTGCGAGACTTGCGATACGGCACCCGCAAGCTGGACCAAGAGCGAGGCCGAAGCCCTTTATGGCGCCGACATCCTGGCCGATATTCCGGCAGCTGCGCTGGCTGCAAGCCGCGGCTGCGGTGACCCCGTAGCACGTGCTCTGCTCAAGCCCGGCGAGACCGTTCTCGACCTTGGCAGCGGCGGCGGAATCGACGCCATCATCGCGGCGCGCCTCGTCGGCCCCGAAGGCCACGTGTTCGGCCTCGACATGACCCCTGAAATGGTTGATCTCGCCCGTCAGAATGCCCGCGATGCGGGCCTCGACAACCTCGAATTTCTCGAGGGCAACATCGAGAACATTCCCCTGCCCGACGCCTCGCTTGATGTCGTTATCTCCAACTGCGTCATCAACTTCTGCGAGAACAAGCGTCGCGTCATGGAAGAAGCTTTCCGCGTACTCGCCCCTGGCGGCCGCTTCGTCGTGTCCGACATCGTTCGCCTTGGCGATGTCCCGGCCGAATCGTACGAAAGCCTCTGCAAACTCGTTGGCTGCACCAACGGCATGAGCAGCATCGACGAGTATCGCGCCTTGCTCTTCGAAGTCGGTTTCGCCGACTCCATTGTCGATCCGAAGACCATCTACACCATGGAGGTGCTGCACGAGAAGTCGACGCGCAAAGATCGTGCTCACCTGTTTGAGGACATCAAGAACACCGCGGTCGATTCTGTTTCTGGAAGCGCCATCGTGTTCGCGTTCAAGAAGTAGCCCATTCCAGAGCCCTCGTAAAGCCACCTCGCCCATCGGGGCAGGCACCACGCAACCGCCGGCAAAACGCCAAACACAGGAGACCAAATGACTGACTTCGAAATATCGCTGAGTTCGTATCGCGGCAACGACCGCGATGTCGTCATCCCCTCCGATGCAGGAATCGAAACCATCGGCATGCATGCTTTTTCCGGTAAGGGCAATCTGTTTTCCGTAGTCGTCCCCGACGGCGTGCGTACCATCGAGGCTGAGGCGTTTCGCGATTGCAGTAACCTCAGGCGCGTAGTCCTCCCCGAAAGCGTCGTGTCGATTGGCCCGGCTGCCTTCAAGGGCTGCTGGCATCTGAACGAGATCAACATTCCTTCGGGGGTAACCAAACTCGAACCTGAAACCTTCCGTCGCTGCATGGACCTCATCACCATTGAGCTTCCCGAAGGCCTCACCGAAATCGGAAGCATGTGCTTCAAGCACTGCAAGCGTCTCGCAAATGTAGCGATCCCCGCTTCCGTCGAGAAGATCGGCGACGAAGCTTTCGCGCAAAGCGCTCGCCTGGCCGATATCACCTTCGCAGAAGGCCTTGAAGAAATCGGCGACGGCGCCTTCGAAGGCTGCAAAAATCTCACCGCCCTCGAGCTCCCCAGCACCTTGGGCTGGGTGGGCCGCCATGCATTCAAATCATGTGAGAAACTCGAGTCGGTCAGCATCCCCCTCGGCATCGAGTCCCTCGAAGAAGAAACCTTCCGCGACTGCACGTCCCTCGAAGAGATCAACCTTCCGGAAAGCCTTCTGCTCGTAGACAAATGGGCTTTCCGCAACTGCCCCCAAATCAGCGAAGCAGACCTTCCCGCAAGCGTGGCAACGCTTCATCCCGAAGCTTTCGCTCAGAAGTAAGGGCCACAGTTCCAAGCAACAACCCAGATTCAACCGCATCAACAAGAAAAGGCCTGCCCCAAACGGAGCAGGCCTTTTCTTTGAAAGCGTATGCACAGAATCGCCACCTCGGAAGGGGCAATCCTTTTCGCAGACTAGCGCTTCGAGAACTGCGGACGACGACGTGCCTTCTTGAGACCGTACTTCTTACGCTCGACCATACGTGCGTCGCGGGTAAGGAAGCCAGCCTTCTTCAGCTCGGCGCGATAGTCGCCAGCCTCGAGCAGTGCACGAGAGATGCCGTGACGCAGAGCACCGGACTGACCAGAGATGCCACCGCCGCAGATGTTGGCGATAACGTCGAAGTGGTCAACGGTGTCAGTCACCTTGAACGGAGCGACGGCGGCGTCGAGCAGAGCCTGACGGCCGAAATACTCGAGACCATCGCGACCGTTGACGGTCACCTTGCCAGTGCCCGGGACCAGACGGACGCGAGCGACAGCGTTCTTCCTGCGGCCAGTGCCGTAATACAGAGCTTCACCAGTCATGTGTTATCCCTCCTACATCTCGAGCTGACGGGGCTGCTGTGCCTGATGCGGGTGCTCAGCACCAGCGTAGACCTTGAGCTTCATGCCCTGAGCGCGACCAAGCGTGTTCTTCGGCAGCATGCCCTTAACAGCATGCTCGATAACGCGCTCGGGGTGCTTGGCCATAGCCTCGGTAAAGGTCTCAGACTTCAGACCGCCCGGATAACCGCTGTGACGATAGTAGCTCTTGGCAGCAGCCTTGGTGCCGGTGACGCGGATCTTGTCAGCATTCACGATGATGACGAAGTCGCCCGTGTCAACATGCGGGGTGTACTGCGGCTTGTGCTTGCCCTTAAGGATGTTTGCGGCCTTGCTGGCCACGCGACCGAGAACCTGATCGGTTGCGTCGATCACGAACCACTCGCGCTCGACCTCACCGGGCTTCGCATAATACGTCTTCACTGTTTCCTCCAATAAAGGTTAGTCTTGCTTGGCGGTTGAAGCGGCCGCCTTACAAGGGGGTGTTTGTTTTCAAAAGTGCAGCCAACTCGGACGTCGGGTTCCTACGCCGACACGCCGGATCCGGTCTGGACTTCCATCACCAAACGTTTCCTAGCATCTGCATGTACGGGGCTTTTGAAAGCGAACTTGTCTAGTTTAAGGGCGCACGAAAGTTCAAGTCAAGAAAAACTTCCACAAAACCCCTGATAAATTGCTAAATATGGCGATTTTCTAGCCGCGCTTCATCATTCGTTCATAAAGAATGTTGTTGGTCTCGAGCCAGCACTCAACCGTGCCCGTATCGAAGCCGTCAGCGGGGTCGATGACGAGACCGTACATCTCCTCTTCCGCAAGCACAGCGTCGAGCGCGTCGGTCAGCTGAATCTCACCACCAACGCCCGGCTCGAGCGATTCCAGAATCTCCATGATGCGCGGAGAAAGCAGGTAGCGACCGAACGAGCCCAGATTCGACGGTGCGTCCTCAAGCGCAGGCTTCTCGACAATGGAGTCGATCTTCCATACGCCCTCGGAAACTTCCTCACCTGCGATGATGCCGTAGCGGCTCACCTGATCGTCAGGCAGCGGAATGACTGCGATCACGTTGGCTCCGCCGTGATCGTCCGAGACCTTCTTCATGGCAGGAAGAATGTTGTTGCCCGGAACCAGGACATCGCCCAGCAGCACATAGAAGTACTCGTCGCCCGTCTTCTCAGCTGCACAATGGACCGCATGGCCAAGGCCGAGCGCCTCATCCTGATATACATAACTAACGTTGTAGTTACCCACGCGCTCAACAGCGTCGGCATAAGCGTCCTTGCCGCGAGAGCGAAGCAGCTCTACCAGCTCGGGGCTCGGCGAGAAGTGCTCCTCAATGACCTTCTTGTCGCGAGAGTTGACGATCACGACCTCGTCAGCCGAAGAAGCAAGACCCTCCTCCACTACATACTGAATAGCCGGTCGATCAACCACCAGCAGCATCTCCTTGGGCTGAGACTTGGTAGCGGGGAGAAAACGCGTGCCGAGACCGGCAGCGGGGATAATTGCCTTCATAGCTCTTGAGCCTTCCTGCGATCCTTGCGCTGCGCACCATGCATGGCCCTTTGCCCAGCACTCCGCAGCTTCGATTTCCAGCATTCTACCACCGCGGGTATTGCGTTGGGCCCCGCTTCGCCCTCCTCTGCCCCCACTTCACCCCGAACGCACAGCATGCGACCTCCGTTTGACAAACAGCCCGCTAAAGCGCACAATCTTTACCGCGCGATAGCGCATTTGTGGGGCATTAGCTCAGCTGGGAGAGCGCGGCGTTCGCAATGCTGAGGCCAGGGGTTCGATCCCCCTATGCTCCACCACAAAATTCAAAGGTCACTACGGTGGCCTTTTCATTTTCTAGAGCCCCTACCTACAATTTCCGAGATTGAATTCGGCAATTTCCAAACGCCTTTCAGCCTCGAACTCCACTGCTTCCAAGCATCTTCTAAACCAAACTCTTTCGACGTTTTCGCTGTCTGCCACGCCCAAAATCTTTGCCAAAATTTTCGGCATTTTCGCCGTCTACCACACCCAAAATTTTCGCCGCTTTCGTCATCTTGTGCAAAATGTGAATTACTAGATCAGGTCTAACAATCTATTGACAGACGTGATATGATTAACGACTGTTATTTGTCTGTACACCCGCGTAAGGATTTACATACATGGATTTGGCCAAACAAGCAATGATCGTGGACTCCATCCACGACACTCTTAACGACTTCGTCGGCCAGCGCCTCAAGGTTCGCGCAAACATGGGCCGCTCGAAGATCGTCGAGAGCGAGGGCGTCCTCACCCAGGTGCATCCGCGTCTGTTCATCATGGAAGTCGACCGCAAGCGTGGTCGCACCGCTCGTCAGTCCTATCAGTACGTCGACGTTCTGACCGGCACCGTCGAGCTCTCCCAGAACGGCGAGCCGCTGTTCGAGCCCTTCGTCATCGACGAGCCCTATGAGGAGTATCCCCTCCTCGAGAATCAGGAGATGGAGCGCGTCCTCTCCTAGCCTAAACGCATGGCATTTAAGAGCCCGCAGTCGTTTGATTGCGGGCTCTTTTTTCTTCTTACCGTTCATCCACCGTCGCGCATCATTTATCTGACTCACAGCGACAAGAGTTACCCATCGTGTACATTTTGCACATCATTCCACATCGACCGAAAAGCAGTTTGTTTCGGTCTCTACGAAGGAGGCATTCATGGGCTTTCTCCAGGGTAAAACCGCAATCATCACCGGCGCAGGCTTCGCCGCACTGAAGGACGGCTCCGCAGGCTCTATCGGCTTTGGCATCGCTACCGCATACGCTAAGGAAGGCTGCAACCTGGTCATCACCGGTCGCAACATGAGCAAGCTCGAGGCAGCTAAGGAAAAGCTCGAGTCCGAGCACGGCATCGAGGTCCTCATCGTCTCTGCAGAC
>JAFYTB010000263.1 GCA_017559045.1 Eggerthellaceae bacterium
ATTTGCGGAACTGTTCGAGAAAAAACGAGCGGGATTTTTCATACCGGTCGCCGGAAAGATATTCTTTTTCCGCTGCTGCATAATCCGCATATGAAAATGCTTCAATAAGAGATCATGAACCTCCTCGAGGAAAACGACGAGCTTCTCGAGGATGAGAAGCGCATGATTCGAGACATCCTCGATTTGGGAGATATGTCGGTCTACGAGATCATGACTCCTCGTGTCGACATGATGCTTGTTGAGGACTGCGAGTCGGGTCGCATGGCCTTGGAGCGCATGCGTGGTACCGGCTTCTCGCGTATTCCCATCTTCCATGACGATATCGACGAGATCGTCGGCATCGTTCACTACAAGGACCTCATCGGTCCTCTCATGGACGGACGCATCGACGACGTAGTCACCAAGTTTATGTTCGAGCCCATGTTTGTTCCTGAGACAAAGGACGTCTTCCCGCTTCTTTCCGAGATGCAGCAGCAGCGCCATCAGATGGCCATCGTGGTCGATGAATACGGTGGAACGGCTGGTCTTATCACCATCGAGGATATCGTCGAGGAGATCGTTGGCGAGATCGTCGACGAGACTGATAGGGATCGCAATCTTGTTACGAAGCTGGGCGATGGCGCATGGCGCGTTGACGGCCGCATGCCTGTTGAAGACGCCATCGAGCTTGGCTGGCCCGTCAAGGAATCGGATGACTATGAGACGATTGCCGGCTGGCTTATGGATACCTTTGACGAGGTTCCCAAGCCGGGCCGCGAGTTCACCATCGATGGATTCCGCTTCAAGATCGAGAAGATGCGTCGTTCGCGTATCTCTACGATGAGGGTGAGCAAAGAAGTGTAGTTGGTGCTAATTTGGGCGCTATAAGCGTATGCGAGGGGAGAGGTGAGTCGTCGTTTTGACCGCTCGCCTCCCTAAAGCAGCGGGTGTGGGGGTCTAATTGTGAAGACCGCTGCAGGTCTCGAATTTGATCAACACCCCTTTGACCTGCGGTTATTGTGTTGAGTTTTCTGGAAAACGAACAAAACGTGAAGCCGCCTCCACAATCGCTTTGCGCCGATTGCGTTCTTTCTGTAAAATAGTTCCACTACACAACAGCATATTGATCCTGCTGACAGCAATCCCACCAACAACCTAACACGCTGTCACCGCTTCGGCGGTATGGTGTCGTGCGCTGTCATAAGGAAAGGTAAATGCTTGGCTAAAGCACAAACACATAAGAAGACGAACATCGCCGCCAAGGTGGCCGGTGTCGTTTGTGCATCCCTCGTGGCTGTCGGCTGCGTGGGCTTCAGCCTTGCGTTCGCTGGTGGTGGCTTGTCTTCTGGAGGTTTCGGCCTCGGCAAGATCAGCCAGGCTGTTGTCGTAGAGCAGTCCGAGTCTGTTGAAGGTGCTGGCAGCACTTCGTTCGTGGCTTCTGGCCTCGTCATCGAGAGCACGGCTCAGCGCGACATCTCCCGCGGCATTGAGGAGATTGCTGCTGAGGAAGAGGCTGCACGCATTGCCGCCGAGAAGGCGCGCATCGCTGCCGAGAAGGCCGCTATTGAGCGTGCCAACACGGCTATCGCCAATCAGATTGCTCGCGAGGGTTCCCTCGTCATCTCTCCCGTTGATTTCAGCATTGGTCGCGAGGCTTTCATTGCTCATTGGACCGAGCGCCTTGATAAGTATCTTGCTGGTTCTAACCTCGCCGGCTATGGCAAGACTTTTGCCACGGCTGCATGGGAGAACGGTGTTGATCCGCGTTGGTCTCCCGCCATCTCTAACACCGAGAGCTCCAAGGGTGCTAATTGCTTCAAGTGGCATAACGCTTGGGGTTGGGGTCAGTCCAGCTGGTCTAGCTGGGAGCAGGCCATCAACGCGCATGTTGCCGGTCTGGCAAAGGGCTACGGTTACACCATCAGCTTGAACAATGCGGCAAAGTACTGCCCGCCCACGTATGAGCAGTGGTATGCCGATACGCTCAGCGAAATGCGCAGGATCTAGCTTCTTGCCTCAAGGTTTCACAAATGATCAATTGGCGGCTTACGAGCCGCCTTTTTGTTTCTTTTCCTATAAGATATACGCGGTGGTGGATCGGATTACGCAACGAGGAGAGCTGCCATGAGAAACGTTATCGTCGTAGGCTGTGGGCGTGTTGGCTCCCAGCTTGCCAACATGCTTTCCGACAACGGCAGCAACGTTTGCGTTATCGACAAAGACCCTAGGGCTTTCGACAAGCTTGGTCCGCATTTCAATGGATCTAAGATCCAGGGCATTGGATTCGATGAGGATGTGCTTATCCGCGCTGGTATCGAAGAATGCGATGTCCTTGCGGCGGTGACTCAGCTCGACAACACCAATCTGATGTGCGCCAAGGTTGCCGATCTGCTTTTTAACGTGCCTCACACCATCGCTCGTCTTTACAATCCCGACCACGAGCGAGCATACATGCAGTTGGGCATCGACTACGTGTGCGGCACCTCGCTCATTGCGGAAGACGTCTTCTCCAAGATCGTGTCGGGTCATGGCTCCCACATCGATACCTTCGGTGAGTTTGAGGTTCTCCGCTTCTCGCTCAACCTGGGCAAGCGTGGAAAGACCATTCGCGTAAAGGAACTTGAGCGAGACCATGAGCTACGCATCATCGCTTTCGAGCGAGCCGATGGCTCGGCTTCGTCTATTCCCACGAAAGATTCCGTGCTCTATCACGGCGATACCGTGTTGGCATGCGTGACGCACGAGCTCATTCCGTGGTTCTCTCAGTACATTCAGGATTAGGGGTCTCGGTATGTATATCGTCATTTCCGGAGGCGGCAAAGTTGGAACCTATCTTGCCTCGGTCTTGCTGCAGAGCCGCAATGAGGTGGCTGTTATCGAGCAAGATCCGGAACGAGCCCTGAACCTTTCGATCGACCTTGCGGGAAATCGCCGTTTGCTCGTGATCAACGGCGACGGTTGCGACTCCCGCTATCAGGAAGATGCGGGTATTCGTCACGCAGACGTTTTCGTTGCCACTACGGGTCAGGATGATAGCAACCTGGTTTCTTGCGAGATCGCCAAGCGCGTATTCAACGTGCAGCGCTGCATCGCGCGCGTAAACAACCCGAAGAATCTGCGCGTTTTCCGCAAGACCGGCATTGAGTGCGTGTCGTCTACGACGCTTATCGCCAGCCTTATTGAGGACGAGGCGCTCATGGGCTCTGTGAACGTGTCTTCGTCGCTTATGCACGGCAATGTGAGCCTTAACGAGGTGATTGTCCCTCGTATGCGTCATCATTCCGCTGCTTCGGGAGTTGCTGTCGACGAGATCGCCCTGCCTGCCGGCGCGCTTATTGCCGCCGTTGTGACGAAGGACGGGGTGGAGGTTGTCTCATCGGAGACGCTGCTGTTCCCTGGTGATACCGCGATCGTGGTAGCCGAGAACGATCTTATGCCCGAGGTTCGCACTATCTTCCGCGAGCTGTAAGGGCAGAAGTCATAGAGGCGAAATCGCCTAGCTTACGGGCTCCCATACGCGAACGAGGCATCGATGCTCGGTCTCGCCTTCGAGGCTGGTGTGATCGATGTTGCAGTAAGTCACAATGCGGCTTTGAGTACCCGTGCTTGCCAGGTATTCGCCGTACGTATCGCAACCCGATTTAACTTCGAGCGTGAAATATTCCTTTGTTTTGAGATTGACGCCAGCGACGGCGGTCGGTGCCTTCACCATGAACCAGTTGCCACACCATGCGGGAGGTGCGACGGGTGTGCGGTCGTAGCGGAACCACGTGCGCTCGCTGTAGCTTTCCGCGCCTGCATGGCCGGTGGGGTCATCGCCTGCGGCGACACCTTTTTCGGCGGGTGCGTAGGTTCCCAGATTGGCGATACCGCCACCGTAGTTGTAGATGGCGTCGTACATGAAGGTGAATCCCGTAGGACCGTAGCCTGCCTCAAGCGGCCTGATGAGCGAGGGCAGGATGAGCGAATCGGTGATCTCACCCTTGGTGTTGATGTGGGTAAGCTGGTAGTACGTGCCGCTGGTCTGAGCGCGCGGCGTCACCACCACGCCGTCGTTCGTTGCGTAGGGTGGCGTAGCCATGCGTCCGTTCGAGCTGATGACTTCTTCGGGTTTGGCAATGCCGAAGGGGGATCGCTTGAGCGTTGAGGGCTCGTACTTTGCCTCGCCGTCGGTGCGGGGAAGCATTTGCCACCATGCGTGCGTTCCTGCGGCAGCCAGCATGGGCATTTCCCAGTTGGAATCGCCTTCCTCGAGCAGCATGGGGGTGCCGAGCGAGGCGCCGTCGTGCGTGGCGGAATAGACGCGCCAGATGCCGTCGAGGATGTCGGCTTCAGTCCAGACGACACCGTTCTTGCATCCGCGAACGTCGTAGATTTCAAAACCCTGGGCTTCCCCGACGGCGTTTGTCAGGAGCGTTGTGGTCGTGCCGGAGGTCAGCGACAGGATAGCCATCTGCGCAAGGGGCTTACCGAATTCGGTGGGCATGAGCGCAAAGGCGTAGGTGTCATCGTTGGCCCATACCAAGGAGCCATAGGGAAGCGAAATGGAGGCATAGAGCTGCATGCATGCGTTGGAATTCTCCAACATCGTGCAGTCCTTCGTATTGAATACCGCTTCTTCGGGGACGTTGAGCGTTGCGGTGCCGATGTCGTCGCCTGCGATCTGATCGGCAACATAGGCGGCGGTGCCCAACGCGGCAGCGGCTGCGAGGCCGGCGGCGCCGTAGAGGAAATGACGGCGCGTAAGAAGGACTTCGCCCATTCCGGGGACGTTGACGCGCGTGCCTTCGTCAGCAGCCTTGCGGAAGGTGGGGGAGGCGTAGCCGCCTGAAGCGGACGGGCTGCCAAGGCCAACGGAAACCTTGCCGAGATCGGATTTACCGACACCGCGCGAAGAGCGACTGGTTTTTGCCAGCTTTCCCGTTTTCGTTCTGCTGTGCGCCGACGCATGTTTGGGTGCAGCAGCATGACGGCCTGCAGGTGAGGCCGATCGGGGGGTGATGGTCTGTCGCGTTCTTCTCTGAGGCATGTACCTTGTATTGTTTCCGTAGGTGTCAAGGATGACGCCGCGAGGCGTTTTCCTTCTGCAAGATGCGGTTTCTACATTGTCCGACAAGTGACGAAGTTTACCCATCTGGTGCCTGTTTTTCCATAAGACGCCCAAGGGTCTTTTGGGAGGGGCGAAAATCGAACTAGACGACGACCGCGGTTTTCTTGTGTGGTTATCTCAAGCGCCCGTCCAGCGAAAACCTTGCCAAGTTCATCAGTGATACAATTGCCGCAAACATGACGCTTGTTCGTATGACGAGAGGCGCTGAAGGGGAAGTAAGCCCTGTTCGGTGCAAAGAAAATGAGGAGCTGCTATGAGCAACGAGACACGACGCATCCTTCTGGTTGAGGATGAGAAGGCTATCCGCGAAGCGGTGACGGCCTATCTCGAGCGTGAGAACTACTGGGTCACCGCTGTGGGTGATGGCCAGGAGGCGCTCGATGAGTTCGCCCGTCATCACTTTGATCTCATCATTCTCGATCTTATGCTTCCGCGCGTTCCCGGCGAGCGCGTCTGCCGTACCGTGCGTGACACCTCTGATGTGCCCATTATCATGCTGACCGCTAAGGGCGAAGTCGAGGACCGCATCATTGGCCTCGAGCTTGGCGCTGATGACTATCTGGTCAAGCCCTTCAGCCCGCGTGAGCTGGTTGCCCGCGCTCGTGCGCTTCTCCGCCGCGTTCACTCTTCCGAGGAGCCGCAGCGTGAGGTGCTTGAGTTCGGCGAGCTGACCATCGACGTGTCTGGTCACAAGGTTCTTGTTTCCGGCGAGGAGATCGACCTTACTGCCAGCGAGTTCAAGCTGCTCACCACGCTCTCTCGCTATCCCGGTCGCGTTTATTCGCGCATGGAGCTGGTCGAGAAGGTTCTCGGTTACGACTTCGAGGGCTACGAGCGCACCATCGACAGCCACGTGAAGAACCTGCGTGCCAAGATCGGCGACAACCCGCGTAGCCCGAAGTGGCTGCACACTGTGCACGGCGTTGGCTATCGTTTCGAAGATCCGTCGTAAGACGGCTTCGGCCGCTTGATGGCGGCTGGCTCTCTTGATGCTGCGGGGCGTTCTGGCACCGGGGTTTCGTGTGATGGAATGATTTGCGTGGCGCGTCCACGTTGCTTCCTCGGCACATGTATCCCCAAGCACCAGAGCGCCCTTTCTGATTTATTGGCTCTTAACTGCGATGATTTTGAAAGGCGGAATTGATTCGTGGAAAATCGCATTAAGGTTGACCCTTCGTTGTCGGGGGAGGTAGGCGGCGTGTCCGCGCAGTCCAACCCGGCCGTTTCGGGTCCCATCGTGCGCAAGGAGAAGCGCCGTGGTTTTGGCTGGAGTAGCTTTACGTATACCACCCGCGTTACCCTGGCGTTTGCGTTCATCGCTTTCATGACCGCCTTGGTGGCTATTGGCGTTGTCTCTTTCGTGTGGGAGCAGCATTTCCGCACGTATACGGCTGATAACATGCAGTCGCTCGCCAACAACACCGCACAGCGCATCGCCAACAGCTATAAAGAGAGCGAGAGCCTGTGGGATGCCAATACCCTCAAGCCCGCCATGCAGGTTGCCGAAACCACGACGGGCGTTGGCGTGAAGGTTCTCGATACCTCGGGTGGTGTTCCCTTCGATTCCTCCGTTGTCGTCGCCGACGAGACGGGCATGGTCAACTCCTTTGAGCCTGCAAACTCTAATCAGGTAGCCATGGCCAGCATCATCGTCGATGACGTGGTGGTTGGTTCCGTGCGTGTGTGGGTGTATGGTTCCGACACATTCATGCGTCAGCCTGACCAGGAGTTCCGCGAGAACTCCTATAGCGCGCTTTTGATTGCAACGGTTGTTGCCATCGTGCTGGCATCGTGCATCGGCTTCCTGTTCGCGCGTAATCTGGTGGCCCCCATCAACCGCATGACCTCAACGGCTCGTGCTATCAAGGAAGGCGATCTTTCCGCACGTACCAATTTGCGCGGCGACGACGAGATTGCCAGCTTGGGTGCAACCTTCGATGAGATGGCCGAATCGGTCGAGAAGGACCGTATGCTCGAAAGGCGTCTGATCACTGACGTTGCCCACGAGCTGCGTACGCCGCTTATGGCTATTCAGGCTACGGTTGAGGCTATGGTCGACGGTGTGTACGAGGCTGACGAGGAGCGCCTTGTTACGGTTAACTCCGAGGTTCAGCGCCTTGGTCGCCTTGTCGAAGCTTTGTTGAGGCTGTCGCGCCTTGAGAACCGCTCGAATCCGCTGAAGGAGCAGGTTGTCGATGTGGGTGACCTTATTGAAACCATCGTGTCCACGCACGAGATGTTCGTGGCTGACTCTGGCCTGACCATCTCCTATGAGGCGCAGCCCGAGGTGCTTGTGGTCGGCGATCCGGATATGATTCGCCAGGCTACGGCAAACCTCATCTCGAACGCAGTTCGCTATACGCCCGAGGGTGGTCATATTTCTGTTCGCGTGAAGAAGGGCGACATCATGGCGTCCATCGCCGTTCAGGATACGGGCATCGGCCTGACGCGTGAAGAGGCCAAGATGGTGTTCTCGCGCTTCTGGCGCGCTGACTCGGGCCGCACGCGTGAGAGTGGTGGCCTGGGTATCGGCCTTGCAGTCGTTAAGGAGATCGTCGATCGCCATGGCGGATGGGTGCAGGTCGAGGGTGAGAAGGGCAAGGGCGCTTGCTTTACCATTCACATTCCGCTGTATGACGAAGAGCGTACGCGTGCTATGGCCTCCCATCAGCATAAGGCTCTGGGAAAGCAGGCAAAGAAGCAGGCCAAGAAGCGCTAATTGTATGTAAGGCAAACGAAAAGGCGGGGTGCCCTCACGGACACCCCGCCTTTGTTGTTCTCAGCTGCCGCTGCGAAACTGCGTGGCAAGAAAAAATCGGGCATCCTTGATGGATGCCCGATTTGCTATTTGGATTACTTTCCGTTGTACTACTGCTGCGTTTTCTCGAGGCCGTTCTGCACGAGGTAGAGCGTTGCCTCGGCGCCGCGTACGACGGCGTGCTCGAACTCTTCGGCAGCTTCCTTTTTCGGAAGGGAGAGCACGTAGTCGGCTACATCCATGCGTCCCGGCGGTCGTCCGATGCCGATGCGCATGCGGAACCAATCGCGCGTGCCGGTTTTGTCGCAGATGGAGCGCAATCCGTTGTGGCCAGCGTGTCCGCCTCCGAACTTGACGCGCACGGTGCCCGGATCGATGTCGAGCTCGTCGTGGATGACGATCAGGTGCTCGGGATCGACCTTGTATGCGCTCATGAGCTGCTTAACCGGGCCGCCAGATGTATTCATGAAGCTCTGGGGCTTGGCAAGCACAACCTCGGTGCCACGGAAGGAACCCTTGCCGGTGATTGCGCCACACTCGCTCTTCCAGTAGCGCACACCGATCTCTTCGGCGATGGCGTCAACCACGTCGAAGCCGGCATTGTGCCTCGTATGTGCGTATTTATCTCCCGGATTACCCAGGCCGACGATCAGGTACATCAGTCGATGCGCCTTACTCGAACAGGGAGGAAACGGAGCCGCTCCTAAAGACGTTGTCGATGGTCTTTGCGAACAGCGGAGCCACGGACAGGACCTTGATCTTGCCCTTCTGGTTCTCTTCCGGAACAGGCACGGCGTTGGTGACGACAACTTCCTCGATGCAGGAGTTCTCGATGCGCTCGAATGCCGGGCCGCTGAACAGGCCATGGGTTGCGCATGCGTACACCTTGGTGGCGCCGCGCTTCTGCAGCGTTGCGGCAGCTGCAACGAGCGAACCTGCGGTGTCGATCATGTCGTCGTTCAGGAGGCAAACCTTGCCCTCGACCTCGCCGATGAGAGCGGTGATCTCAGCTTCGTTGTGCTTCGGGCGGTCCTTGTGCATGATGGCGATGTCGCAGTCGAGCATGGTGGAGAACTTCTTGGCGGCCTTAGCGCGTCCCACGTCGGGGGAGACGACGACCAGCTCCTCGGGATCAAAGCCCATGTTCTTGAAGTAGTCGACGAACAGCGGCATAGCGGTCATGTGGTTGACGGGGATGTCGAAGAAGCCCTGGATAGCATCCTGATGCAGATCCATGGTGATGACGTTGTCGATGCCGGCAACCTCCATGAGGTCGGTCACGAGCTTAGCGGTGATGGGCTCGCGCGGAGCGGCCTTGCGGTCCTGGCGAGCATAGCCGTAATGGGAAACGACGGCGGAGATGTTGTGGGCAGATGCACGCTTGGCGGCGTCGGCCATGATGAGGAGCTCCATGAGGGCGTCGTTGACATCCATGCCGTTGCCAGCGCAAACAGACTGAATGAGGAAGACTTCCTTGCCGCGCACGCTTTCCTGGAAACGGGCGTAAATCTCGCCATTGGCGAACTTCGTGAGTTTGACGTTGCCCAGGGGCACGTTCAACTCCTTGGCGATCTGCTCAGCAAGCTCGGGGTTCACCGAACCCGCAAACAACACCTTTTCCCTATGCGCTACCACTGCAGCCAGCTCCTTCGTTCAATCAATTCTCGACGTCTCTATCGTCGAGACATTTGGGCATACGAGGCTTATTTTAATCGTGGCTGGAAGTGTCAAGAGGAAAGACGCTTCCTCTATGGCGTGATTTTGCGGGTATTGGGTTAGTGCGACGCTATCGATGCCTACGGGTTGGCGATCGTTCGCTGGCCTAGACGAGATTGGTAAGCAGTCGGTAGGCCATGGTGGCCATGCTTGCGCGCCAAGCGTTGTCGAGCGGCTTGACATAGAAGGTTCCCGCGGAGACCTCCACGCCCGTCATGATCTTCTTATCGACGCACCAAGTCATGCCGTCAACGGCGAAGGGGCTAATGCTTGAAGCGTCGGGCAGCGTAGCGAGTGC
>JAFYTB010000264.1 GCA_017559045.1 Eggerthellaceae bacterium
GGAAGGTTCGGGCCTACTCAAGATCGCGGGCATTTCCCTCGAATTGCATCGTGGGGCGGTTTGCCTGGGCGTTGGTGTGAACGTCGCGCGCCCCAGACAGCAGATTGCTGTTGAGGGGAAGAACCGGCCGGCCTATTTGGGCGATCTTGGTTACGAAGGCGCGGCGGAGGAGGCTGCCGATGTCTTTCTACGGATCTTTGCTATGCGTTATGCCGCATGGCTGAGTGATGGTTTTGAGTCGATGCTCGAACCGTACAACGAGCATTCTTATCTGCTGGGTCGTACGGTTCGAGTTTGCGATATGGCTGGAAAGGTCCTGGCTGCTGGCGCGGTTAAGGGGTCGGATAGCCAAGGGCGTCTACTTGTTGATGATGGTACGTGCGTGGTGCCCGTTTTCTCTGGCGAAGCGCATGTGCTGTAAGATTTGCTGCCGAGTAATATGCCTCGGGGCTTGATGGCCCCTTAACGAGGAGTCGAGCGAGGGGGTTTCCCGTGTGTTTTAGGCCTGCCGATGCGTCTGCTGGTACGGGTGTGAGCCAGTGTCCTGAGTGCGGAAAGACCATTCAGACTATGGGCGGAATTGTTCTGACCGATTGCCCGTTCTGCGAGTGTCCTCTTCAGCCCGCTCCTGCTGCGCCGAATATTCCTGGCATGCCGGCGATCCCGGGCGCTCCTGGTACTCCGAAGGTTCCTTCCGCTTAGTTTATCCGCCTGGCGACGCTTCCCCTAAGCCTGCTTGAAACGATATCCGTATCCGCGAACCGTCTCGACGAGGGCGGGGTCGTAGCCTGCGCCCTGAATCTTGTCGCGCAGGCGCTTGATGTGCGTGTCGACCGTTTTCGTTTCGGTGAGGTATTCCCATCCCCATGCATCACGCAGCAGCTCTTCGCGGGAGACCACTTTGCCGGCGCTCTTCATGAGGCTTGCCAGTAGCTCGAATTCGCGCGGCGTCAGATCGATGGGACCCTTGTCGCCAGAGGCGGTGTGCGCATCCTCGTCGAGAACGAGTCCGCCGGCCTTGACGGCGCTGCTCGAGTTGGGGAAGTCGCCCGACCCGCGACGCAGCAGGGCGCGAACGCGTGCGATGAGCTCTCGTACGCCGAAGGGCTTGGCGAGGTAGTCGTCACCGCCGATTTCCAGGCCGACAACTTTATCCAGCTCGGTGTCGCGCGCCGAAAGGAACAGCACCGGCACGCTTGTCTTGGAGCGCAGGCGGCGGCAGAGCTCGTAGCCGTCGATACCCGGCAGCATGATGTCCAGAATGAAGAGATCGTAGTTGTTCTTCATCGCCAGGGAGAGAGCTTCTTCGCCGTTTCCGACGACGTCGCAGGTGTACCCCTCGCGCTTAAGCGCATAGCCTACAAACTCAGTGATAGAGGGCTCGTCGTCGACTACAAGGATGCGGCTCGGTTTCTCTGCCATGGTCGTAACCTTTCTGGTCTGCTTGACATTGCCGCGGCGTGCGCAGCGAGAATTGCCTGTTGAGAGCCTGATATAATGGCTGCGCGCTTACTATATCCAACTTCCGTTTTAGATAAGGACGTTTGTCATAATTATGTTACTTACGATAGACATTGGTAATACGCAGACTGTTATCGGCGTCTGGCGTGGCGAGGACCTGCTTCATATGTGGCGCGTCGCCACCAATCGTACGAGTACGTCCGATGAGCTTCGCGTGAAGTTGGTTACGCTGCTTGAGCTGGCCGGCATCGACTTCAAGGAGATTCGCAAGGCGTGCGTGGCATCGGTTGTGCCGCAGCTTTTTGGCGCATGGCGTGATTGCATTCGCGACGCTGCGGGCATCGAGGCTATTCCGTGCAATGCCGAGACAGCTGGTGAGTTGTTCCGTTCGAATTATCCCAGGCCTCATGAGATTGGCGCCGATCGTATCGCCGACGCTGTGGCCGCAATTGCGCTCTATGGTGCGCCTGCCGTGGTGGTTGATTTCGGTACCGCCACCAACATTGAGGTCATCGATGCTGACGGCTGCTTCGTGGGCGGCATCATTGCGCCCGGTATGCAGACTTCCGCACAGGCTATGTTTGCCAATGCAACGAAGCTGGCTGCCACCGAACTCGTTGCTCCGCCAGCCGCTATTGGCACCAGCACCGAGACGGCTATTCAGTCGGGCATCGTGCTGGGCGAGGCCGATCGTGCCGACGGTTTGGTTCGCCGTATCTTCGATCAGATGGGCTATGAGGCGACGGTTATCGCCACCGGTGGTTTGGCTCCGCTTATCTCGCAGCACTCTTCGACCATTCAGCACGTCAACCCTGAGCTCACTATTGTTGGCCTGCGCCTGATCGCCGAGGCTTACGAGTAGGGTTTCATCTGGGCCTGTCGACCTTCCGCGCGCCAAAACTGCCCCTGATAGATGGAGTGTTTCTCTCCCTGTTTCTGCTGGCTAGAATGGAGAGGTTGTCACATACGGGGAGCATGCCCGATTGGGGCATGCGAGAGAAGAGAAAGTGAGGGCCCGAAGTGTTGACCGACATTGAAATTGCCCAAGCGACCACACCGGAGAAGATCGGCGCTATCGCTGCCAAGGCGGGCGTCGACGAGAAGTACCTTGAGCTGTATGGCAACTATAAGGCCAAGGTCGACTACAACCTGTTGCGCGAGGAAGAGCATGAGCCGGGTAAGCTGATCCTGGTTACGGCCATCAACCCCACGCCGGCAGGCGAGGGCAAGACCACTACGACGGTTGGTCTCGCCGATGCATTGGCAAAGCAGGGAAAGAACGTCGTCGTTGCGCTGCGTGAGCCGTCTCTCGGCCCCGTATTCGGCATCAAGGGTGGTGCAGCAGGCGGCGGTTATGCCCAGGTCATCCCCATGGAGGACATCAACCTGCACTTCACTGGCGACTTCCACGCCATCGGTGCTGCTAACAACCTCTTGGCAGCTTTGCTCGATGCCCACATCCATAACGGCAATGATCTCAACATCGACGCACGTAAGATCACGTGGAAGCGCGCCGTTGACATGAACGACCGTCAGCTCCGCAACATCGTGTGCGGCCTGGGCGGTAAGGCTCATGGCGTTCCGCGCGAAGACGGCTTCGACATCACGGTTGCATCTGAGATCATGGCTATCTTCTGCCTGGCAACCTCTATTACCGATCTTAAGGAGCGCCTCGGCCGTATCGTCGTTGCTTACACCTATGACGACAAGCCCGTCACCGCTCATGACCTTCAGGCTGAGGGCGCAATGTGCGCACTGCTGAAGGATGCTCTCAAGCCCAATCTGGTGCAGACCCTCGAGGGTACCCCGGCGTTTGTGCACGGCGGTCCCTTCGCCAACATTGCCCATGGCTGCAACTCTGTGATCGCCACCACCACCGCTATGAAGCTGGCGGATTATGTGGTCACCGAGGCTGGCTTCGGTGCTGACTTGGGTGCGGAGAAGTTCCTGGACATCAAGTGCCGCCTCGCTGGTCTCAAGCCTGACGCAGTGGTTATGGTTGCTACCGTTCGTGCTCTTAAGAATCACGGTGGCGTTGCCAAGGCTGACCTCAACGAAGAGAACCTTGAGGCTCTTGAGGCCGGTCTGCCCAACCTGCTGCAGCATGTCGAGAACATCACGCAGGTCTACAACCTTCCGTGCGTTGTCGCTATCAACGCCTTCCCGACCGACACCCCCGCTGAGCTCAAGCTTGTCGAGGACAAGTGCCGCGAGCTTGGCGTCAACGTGGCTCTTTCCGAGGTCTGGGCAAAGGGCGGCGAGGGCGGCCTGGCTCTGGCTGAAGAGGTTGTCCGTCTGTGCGAGAACGGCGATGAGGCTGGTCGCAGCGCTGAGACCTTCGAGTTCTCCTATCCCGATGAGTTCGGTCTGGCAGAGAAGATCGAGGCTGTTGCGAAGCGTGTTTATCGCGCTGACGGCGTCATTATCACGCCCGCTGCTCAGAAGGAGATCGCTCAGCTCGAGGCTCTCGGCTTTGGCAATATGCCCGTATGCATGGCTAAGACCCAGTACAGCTTCTCCGATGACGCAACGAAGCTTGGTGCTCCGCGCGGCTTTGAC
>JAFYTB010000026.1 GCA_017559045.1 Eggerthellaceae bacterium
ATCTATGCCTTAGTGGGCGTCCGCCTCGTTCATTTCCGCGATAATGTCCGCGAAAGTGTTGTTTTTGATCCCGGCTTCCTGCGTCATGCGCTTCAGCTCCAGCACAACGTCACGGTGGACGTGCGGATTGTGAGACTGCCATGCCTCGTAATACCGCTTCATGACCATTTCCTTGTGCCCTTCACACAGGTCGGGATAGATGTCCAGCATCTTGTCTTCAAGCTCCACCATCTTGGTGAAAGCTTGCTTATCCAGCAGTTCGCCGTCCTTGTAGTCAACTCCGAGGGCTTCCCGCTCCTCTTCATTGAGGCCGGAAATGACGATCAACCAACGCTTGTCGAGGAAATACCGAGTCATGTAGTCCATAACGCGACTCAGTTCCGGCTTCGGAACCATGAACTCACCACGCGGCCCGGTGATCCTGGCATACATCCCTCCTTGGCCGAACATAGTCACGTTGTCATCGGCCAGTGGAGCCATCCAAAGAAAGCGCACCTTTTCCACGTCAGCCGCGACTTGCACGATCTGCGGCATCTGGCTAGAGGTCATCTGTTGCTTGATGGCTTCGAGCTGTTCCATCATGGAAGCTTGCAGATCAGCAAGTTTCTTCTCGTATTCAGCGCGGACTTCCTCCACGCTTTCTTGCTTGGGCTCTTCCACAGCAAGAATCTCTGCGGATTCCTGCGCCTCTGGTTTTTCTACGCTTTCGGTTTTCTTTGTCCTTGCCATTTACATTCATTCTCCTTTTTCGGCTTTGGATTAAAGTGTGCCGTTTTCCGGTGCTGCCCCGGACAATGCGCTGGCAACGGCATAGGATAGCAAGGGAGTAATGTATACTCCCTTGCATCAAAAGCGTTAGATCGTCACGAGTCCAACCCGGCTGGAGAAAACGGCAATCATGTCGAGAGCGGTCGTGAGGTTCATGACGTACTCGAAGCTGGTGGTCTCCTCGGGCTCGATCTCAATGGTGATGGGCACATCCCGGTTATACGCAATTGCCATTGGCTTGCGTCCACTCGCCGCCATCATCAAGATTTTGTCAGACGGCAGGATCGTAGTGACGTTACCAAACTGCGTGTTCGGAACTACCGCGTCCACCAGAGGCATCAGCCGAACGCTCAGGAACTCGCCCAGGTAGCCGCTGCGGATGTAGTCGGCCCCGAGCAGGGTGGCGATAGCGGCGTCCATAGCGGTGTTGCTGGAGCCCGTAGCCTGGGTAGGCAGAACCTTCGCCAGAGCCACAGCATTGCCATAAGCAATAAGGTTGCGGATGCCGACATTGTTGACAGCCCCGAGCTTGTTTGCCAGCGTGATCCAGTTGATGTCGCTGAAAGCGTAGGTCAGCCCGGTCGGAATTTTGGTAGTATCGGCAGAGGCGGCAAGCATAGCCGCGGACCACATGCCCATCGTCTTGGCGTACAGACCGGCGGTGACGTTGGCAAAGAACTGGCCCCAGTCGGTGTTGTTGCCAATGATCTGATGCCACTTCGCACGAATCTCACAGGTCTTGGGCTGCGGATTCATGGTGTACGTTTTCGCATAGAAGCGGTTCGCGGGAACACTGCGGGACGCGCCCCATGCACTGTCTTGGAAGATCGGGATATCTCCAGATTCGATGGTAATGTCCACAGTCTCGGAGAATCCCACCTCGTAGGTATCAGCAAAAATGCTGACTGCGGTGCTGTACACAGCCGGAATGATGGGATACAGAATCTCTTGCCAGATGTCCTGGAGTACGGCGATAAAGGTCGAGTTCTTACGGAAGCCGGGAGCGACCTTTTTGAACTCCTCGAAGTTCGCGGGAGCCTTGCGTCCCATCTGAGCACACGCCTGGTTTGCAGCGAAAACCAGCATATCGTTGCGGAACCGCTCGTTCAGGGCCTTGTACGCATCTGCGTTGAGCCTCTGCGGAGCCACAGGCTCTCTGCTGTTCATCGCAGTCAGGACGGCTTGCTGTCCGTTTCTGGCATACTCATAAGTCAGGGCGATACCGGCAGCGACAATATCATCACGGGTGGCGTCGCCGCTGTTGACCCGGAATACGTTGTCGGAAATGCTGTTCAGGGTAATTTTGTTAGCCATTGTATTTCTTCCTCCTTCCTTCCGTTGTTACGCCACGACCTTGCAAGCAACCAGGTCGTAGTATGCGAAACTCGCTTGCATACCCTCGACAAAGTTGCCTTTGGCGCGCAGGGTGAAGTAGATTTTGCCAGCGGTGGTCGGCTCGGAAGCCGTGCTGGTCAGTTTGCCAGCGTCGATTGTGAAGAACGTGTCGGTGCTGGTGTTCAGAGTCACGTTGCCAGCGCCGAAGCGATACACGCTCTGGCCGTCGAAGTTGATCCGGGTGAAATTCCCGTATCTCCCGGCGGGGACACCCAGGCCCAGGGTCTCATGACCGACGAACCAGTTGTTCCGGCCATCGGACAGGAGCTTGGTATCATAGGTGTTGCAGGCGTAGATCACATCGTTGGCGTCCGCGCTGGAAGTGGCAGCGACCATCTTCCAGGTGTTCTCGTTCTTGACGCCGGTGAAGCCCTCGCAATCCAGGAGGCTATCCCGGGTGCAAAGCTGGCCCGCGTCGCAGTCGGTAGCGGTGGTGGAAACGTAATACTTACCCGCGATGTTGGCGAGAGAGTCCAGCGCATTGTTGGTGTTTCTCGCCTCAAAAGCGGTTTGGGCGGTGAAGCTCATTTATAGATTCCCTCCTTATTCCTTGATTTTGAGGCGCTTCAGAAGCGCACCCACGGAGCCATCGTCGGCCCCGGCGCTGTTGTCGTTCAGCTTTTCCCAAATGTGGACATTCTTTTCCTTTTGAGCAGCGTCCTTTGCCAGCTTCGCCTGGATTTCGATGTCCTTTTTGGCACACTCTGCGAGGCAGTCGCGCTCTGCGGCGGCTTCGCCGGTCCAGCAACCTTCGCCGTCTTCGCAGGTGGTGTAGTCGCCGTCTTCAGCCTTTTTCAGCACTTCGGCAACAGCGGCTTCGTCAACCTTCACGGTGCGGTTGGCGTTGAAGTTCTCCAGCGCCCGCTTGACAGCAGCCTTGGAAACCTCGATGCGGCGCTTCTTCTCGTTCTCCTGCATCTTGTTCAGGGCCTCGCGGGTCTTCTTCAGCTCGTCTTCGGCAGCGGTCTTGTCCGCAGTCATGCGACGCAGCTCAGCGGCCATCTGGTCGTTATAGTCGTTGGCGTCCATGCTGACGCCATCGCCCAGGTCAACGCTGGCGAAGAACGGTTGAAACCGCTCAGGCACAACGGTCTCGCCCTCGGACTGCATCTCGTAGCTGTACAGGTCGAAGCTTGCATTGCGCATCTTGACCTTGATCGCGCCAGTCTCATCATCCTTGGAGGCGGCGAGCAGGATGTACTCCGGGAACCGCTTGGCGAGCGTTTCAAGCTGTTTCTTGTTG
>JAFYTB010000265.1 GCA_017559045.1 Eggerthellaceae bacterium
AACGAAGGTTATGACCGAGGATGAAGTGAAGGCACTTGCCTTCAAGGATGCCAACGTGGTTGCAACTGACGCCACCAATGTGAAGGTCCTGATGAAGACTGAGAATGGCGTAGATGTGTACGACGTGAGCTTCGATGCCAAGGGCTATCACTACGACTACACCATCAACGCAAAGACGGGTGACGTCATCGATCATGAGAAGACGGAGGCTACTTCCAGCAGTTCTGCTGCAAGCTCTGACTCCAAGGACTCGAAGTCGAGCTCTTCCAACTAACTCTTATATATGAGGTATCTTGCCCCTTGCGTTTGTGAATGAGCGCAATTGCGGGTGAAGAAAAAGAGCCTGGCGGTTTTGCCGCCAGGCTCTTTCGTGTGCTTGTGTTTTGCGAGGGTGCTACCTCGCGTGATCACGTTGTTTAGTACGTGATGTCAGCGTGGATCTCCTGGAGGCTCTTCACGCCGGTGTTGCCCTGCTCCTGCATGGCCTTGATGCCGAGTGCGGAAGCATAGCCAGCAGCCATGGTGGTCATGTAAGCAACATGGGCCTTGATGGCGGCCTTGCGGATGTAGCCGTCGTCGCGAGCACTGGCCGTGGTGGTGGACGGCGTGTTGATGATCAGGTCGATTTCACCGTTGGTGATGTGGTCGAGCAGGTTGGGACGGCCTTCCTTTGCCTTCAGCACGCGGCGTGCGGGAATGCCGGCCTCGTTGATCATCTTGCAAGTGCCATCGGTAGCCACGATGTCGAAGCCGATCTCATGGAAGGCGCTGGCAACGCGAACGAGGTCGCCCTTGTCCAGATCGCTGACGCTGATGAGGACGGTACCCTCGACGGGCAGGCAGGTCTGCGTTGCTTCCTGAGCCTTGAAGAATGCCTCGCCAAACGTGGAAGCCAGGCCGAGAACCTCGCCGGTCGAGCGCATCTCGGGACCGAGAACGGGGTCGACCTCGGGGAACATGTTGAACGGGAAGACAGCTTCCTTGACGCCGTAGTGGCTGTACGTTGCTTCCTTCAGCTCGCCAACCGGGGACGGACGGCCCGTCAGCTCGGAGGTCATGACGTCGGTGGCAACCTGAACCATCTGGATGCCGCACACCTTGGAAACCAGCGGAACCGTACGGGATGCACGCGGGTTTGCCTCAAGGACGTACACGGTGTCACCCTCGATGGCGTACTGCATGTTCATGAGACCCACAACGTGCATTTCCTCAGCGATCTTGCGGGTGTAGTCCTTGATGGTGGCCAGCATCTCGTCGGAGATGTTGCAGGACGGAAGCACGCAGGCGGAGTCGCCGGAATGAATACCAGCGAGCTCGACGTGCTCCATGACGGCGGGAACGAATGCATAGGTGCCGTCGCAGATAGCGTCAGCCTCGCACTCGAGTGCATGGTTGAGGAAGCGGTCGACCAGGATGGGGCGATCGGGCGTAACGCCAACGGCGGCAGCCATGTAGGCACGCAGGTTCTCGTCGTCGTACACGACTTCCATGCCGCGGCCGCCAAGCACGTAGCTCGGGCGAACCATGACGGGGTAGCCGATCTTGTGAGCGATATCGAGAGCCTCGTCAACCGTGACAGCCATGCCGGCTTCGGGCATGGGGATGCCCAGCTTGTCCATGATCTCACGGAAGCGGTCGCGGTCCTCAGCGAGGTCGATGATCTCGGGGGAGGTGCCCAGGATGTTGACGCCGGCAGCCTCAAGCTGGCTTGCGAGGTTGAGCGGGGTCTGGCCGCCGAACTGAGCGATAACGCCGAGCGGCTTCTCCTTCTCGTAGATAGCCAGAACGTCCTCGGCCGTCAGCGGCTCGAAGTACAGCTTGTCGGAGGTGTCGTAGTCGGTGGACACGGTCTCCGGGTTGCAGTTGACGATGATGGTCTCGAAGCCGAGCTTCTTGAGCGACATGGCGGCATGTACGCAGCAGTAGTCGAACTCGATGCCCTGGCCGATACGGTTGGGGCCGCCGCCGAGGATCATGATCTTGTCGCGGTCGCTCGAGGGGCTGGAGTCCGGAGCGTTGTAGGTGGAGTAGTAGTAAGCGCTGTCGGTGGTGGAGCTGACGTGGACGCCCTCCCAGCCTTCAACAACGCCGATCTCAGCGCGGCGCGTACGGATAGCGACCTCGCCGAGGCCGGTGATCTGTGCCAGATAACGATCGGCAAAGCCGTTCTTCTTTGCGCTCTCGAGCATGGCGTCGGGCAGCATAGCGCCGGGGTTGGCGGCTGCAAATGCGAGGATAGCTTCCTCTTCTGCAACCAGCTCGGCCATCTGCTCGATGAACCAGACTTTGATGGAGGTCAGCTGATGCAGCTGCTCAACAGTTGCGCCCTTGCGCAGTGCTTCGTACATGACGAACTGACGCTCGGAGGTGGGGAAGGCGAGCAGCTCGATGAGCTCGTCGAGGGTCTTCTCGTTGAAGTCCTTTGCGAAGCCGAGGCCGTAGCGACCGGTCTCCAGGGAGCGGATAGCCTTCTGGAGTGCTTCCTTGTAGGTCTTGCCGATAGACATGACCTCGCCGACGGCGCGCATCTGCGTGCCCAGCTTGTCCTCGACGCCCTTGAACTTCTCGAATGCCCAGCGAGCAAACTTGACGACGATGTAGTCGCCGTTGGGGACGTACTTGTCGAGCGTGCCGTGCTTGCCGCAGGGGATCTCGTCGAGCGTCAGGCCGCTAGCGAGCATGGCGGAAATGAGAGCGATGGGGAAGCCCGTAGCCTTGGATGCCAGTGCGGAAGAGCGGGAGGTACGCGGGTTGATCTCGATGATGACGTCGCGGTCGGTGACCGGGTCGTGTGCCCACTGCACGTTGCAGCCGCCGATAACCTCGACAGCGTTCACGATGCGATAGGACTTCTCCTGGAGGCGCTTCTGCACTTCCTCGGAAATGGTGAGCATGGGAGCGCTGCAGAAGGAGTCGCCGGTGTGCACGCCCAGCGGGTCGATGTTCTCGATGAAGCACACGGTGATCATGTTGCCCTTGGAATCGCGGACGACCTCAAGCTCGAGCTCCTCCCAGCCGAGGATGGATTCCTCGACCAGAACCTCATGTACGGGGGAAGCCTGAAGGCCGCGGGCTACGACAGTCTGCAGCTCTTCGATGTTGTAGACCAGGCCGCCGCCGGTGCCACCCATGGTGTAGGCAGGACGCAGAACGCAGGGATAGCCAAGGCGGTTGGCGATCTCGACAGCCTCTTCGACGGTGTGAGCGACTTCGCTGCGAGCCATCTCAATGCCCAGCGAATCCATGGTGTCCTTGAAGATCTGGCGATCCTCGCCGCGCTCGATGGCGTCGACCTGAACGCCGATAACCTTCACGCCGTACTTCTCGAGAATGCCGGCTGCATTCAGAGCCGAGCACAGGTTGAGTGCGGACTGACCACCGAGGTTCGGCAGCAGTGCGTCGGGACGCTCCTTGGCGATGATCTGCTCGAGGCGCTCAACGTTGAGGGGCTCGATGTAGACCACGTCGGCGGTATCGGGGTCGGTCATGATGGTTGCGGGGTTGGAGTTCACGAGGACGATCTCGTAGCCAAGCTGGCGCAGTGCCTTGCAAGCCTGGGTTCCCGAATAGTCGAATTCGCATGCCTGGCCGATGATGATGGGGCCAGAGCCAATAATGAGTACCTTTTTGATATCGGTTCGCTTACCCATAAGGACCTCTCGTGTTGCCGGTGGTTCTTGTTGTGCTGATATGTCTCATTCGGTGCCGGCTGCTGCTGCGGAGTTTTGCAGCGAGTGCGTACGGGCACACGAAACCAAGCCTTTATCAAGCTGAAGCAATTTTAATGCCTCGCGGAATAAATACGCGCGTGCATTGCGTTTTTCGGTAGAAACTTTATGATCGTGCCGAGAATCAACCTGCTCGAAACTCGCCGAGGTGGCCCAGTTGGCTCATCCTTGACGAAATGTCTGCGCGAATGGGGGAACACCATGGGAAAGAACGTGTTGGTCGTGCATGCAAGCCCGCGCCTCAAGGGCAATTCGAACATGCTTGCAGAAGAGTTTGAGCGTGGCGCGAAAGATGCAGGCAACGAGGTCAAGCGGATCGATGTCGGCCATGCGCGCATTGCGGGTTGCATGGCATGCGAGCATTGTTTCAAGCATGAAGGTCAGTGCTGCCAGCAGGATGACATGCAGGAGTTTTACCCCATGCTTCACTGGGCGGATGTCATCGTATTTGCCACCCCTATGTATTATTACAATTTCCCCGCGCAGCTTCGCGCGTTCCAGGACCGCATGTTCTGCGGTATTGCCAAGCCCTTCAAGATTCCGCAGATGGGACTGCTGTTGTGCTTCGAGGACGACAACGTCGAGCGCTGCTATCCGGCAGTGAATTCTTTGAAGGTGTGCGCTGATTACTGCAAGCAGGAGTTCATCGGCGAGGTCATAGTTCCCAGCGTGTACGAAGCGGGTGCTATCGCGGGTAACCCCGGTCTGCAGAAGGCTTATGAGTTTGGCGCTTCGATCAAGTAGGAAGCTGTTTGTCTCGGGGTGTTTAGGCTGGCGCCGCCGTTGGTGCTAGTTCTCGATTTCGCCAGGCCAGGTGTTGATTCCGCCAAATTCGACGATGTTCGTATAGCCAAGATCGACGAGCTTTTCGGAAGCCTGCTTGCTGCGGTTTCCGCTGCGGCAATACACCATGATGAGCTGGTCCTTGTCGGGCAGTTCCGCGGGATCGGTCTGGCCGATGCTGTCGAGAGGCACATTGATTGCGCCGACGATGTGCGCCTCGCTGAACTCTTCGGGGGTGCGCACGTCGAGGATGATGTAGTCTCTTTCACTGTTCATCAGGTCAAGCGCCTCTTCTTGGGTAATCTGCTTGTACGAAGCGCCGGAATTCTCGCTCATGTTTCCCTCCAAGTCAGTGCAAGCCATTAGCGCAAAGACCGGAAGCGAAAGCGCAAATGCGAGTGCTACTTTGATAGCAGCGTAAATCGACTTCTTCATATTCGCTCGTCCTTTCGCGATGTGTCTAGCATGGTATGATCAATGTCCTGCGTAAGCCTCGTGCGAGGTCTTCATAGGTTGGATTCAAGGGGGATTGCCGTGAAGCGTGTGGTGATGGTTCTGTTCTGGCTGGTGCTGATCATTGCGCCTATTGCCGCGTGCGCGGTTGCCGTGTCGTTCTTTCCTCCGGGAATCGAGGAAGTGCCTGTTCACTGGAATGTGAAGGGCGAGATCGATGGCTACGGTTCGCCGTGGTCGATGCTTCCGGTCGGATTCATCATGGCGGGTACTAACCTTCTTCTCGCCCTGTGCTATTGCTTCAGCGACAAGATGTTTGCCCTGGGGCTTGTGAATGGCGTGTCCACGCCCAAGGGCGCACGCATTGTCTGTCTCGTTTGCGGTGTTATTTGCGCCCTTATCTTCGTGGGCATTGTAATTGGCTGGGCGGTAGCTGCCTTGGGAAGCCTGTAGGCTAGATTCTAAGCAACTAGCGAGGTCCGCTGGTTGACGCCATCGAACCTCGCTAGCGAGTAAAATAGCGTTGACCTGCGGTTTTACCAGGCAAGCATCTCGTAGCCATCTTCAGTGATGACGATCTGAACTTCCCACTGGGCGGTGTCGCTGCGGTCTGCCGTGCGTACGGTCCAGCCGTTCGGGTCGCTCATGTCGATGCGATGGCCGCCGATGTTGATCATCGGCTCAATGGTGAACATGGTGCCAGGTGCCAGAACCATGCCGGTGCCCTCTTCGGCGATGAAGCTTACGAACGGATCCTCGTGGAATTCCAGACCGATTCCGTGTCCGCCGAACTCATGCACGACGGAGTAGCCGCGCTCGGTGGCGTACTTGTTGACTGCGGCGCCCACATCACCCAGGAGACCCCAGGGCTTCACGGCGGCAAGGCCGGCCTCGATGGCTTCCTTGGTTACGCGCACCAGGTCGGCGCGCTCCTGGCTGACTTCGCCGATGCAGAACATGCGCGAAGAATCGGAGAAATAGCCATCGAGAATAGTGCTCACATCGACGTTGATAATGTCGCCTTCCTTGAGGATTTCATCCTCGGAAGGAATGCCGTGGCACACGACTTCATTAACGGAAGTGCAGCAGCTCTTCGGGAAGCCCTCGTAATCAAGCGGCGCGGGGATGGCGCCACGCTCGATGGTGTACTCGTGAACCCAGCGATCAATTTCGGCGGTGCTGATACCGGGCCTGATGCGTTCGGCTACGTAATCGAGCGCGCCCACATTGATGGCTGCGCTACGACGGACGCCCTCGATGTCTTCGGCGGTCTTGATCAGGTCGTGCGTGGGCACATCGAGACCGCGACGAAATGCGTCTTCGAGCTTCTCGTCAAAATCAATGTGGCACTTCTTGTATTTCTTGCCGCTACCGCACCAGCACTCGTCGTTGCGGCCAAGATCGGGCATTCCGTCGAACATATTCATACACTTTCTTCTCGCGTTACGCTTGCGGAAGCAGGTGGCTTTTGCGCTGGCAAAGCGTCGAAGCCTTTGAACTCGCAAGCAGTGGGACGGGAGGACGCGGATGCGTCGACCGTCGTTTGGAATAAGCGATAGTGTAAACCCAACGACTTGCGTCGAGGGTTCCGAGTGCATAAACACGCACAAGAATGCCAGATGGGGGAATTGCGGAACGGTGGGGCCGCACGCCGAGCATGCCCGGAAGGCTTCGTCTCGGCGTGCGTTGCCCTGCGCTGGCTTACGCCTGGTGGGCCGTGGCTGTTGCCCGCTTGGCTGGTGCGGGCCACCTGTCACGTGTTATGCCAGGGGGCACTTCTTCCCGAATAGGTGCTTCTTGATCATCGTGTAGGCTCCGACCACAAAGGCGACTTTGGCGATCATCTTCATGCGCTGCTCCTTTCTTCGTCTTGGGCTGGCAAACGGCCAGCAAAGTACCCTTTCACGATAGCGGAGTGATTTTTCGGGCGGTTGCCAGGCGAACGACGAGGGGTATACGCTTTGAGGACGGTTTGGTTTGGGCGATTTCGAGGCTGGTTTCGAAGCGCAGGGCCGCAGTGTTAATATGGGCTCAAAAGTATTGCGCGTGAAAGAGAGGCGGCTATGTCCGACCGAATCGAGACGATTGAGAGCGATGGCAAGGCGGCCAAGAGCATGCCTGTTTCCGCAGATGAGACGAGTGTAGTTGCTGCTACGGCCGCTCTGGGGGAAGAGCTGGATCAGCATTGTGCTGAAGAGCCGATCGTCTTGGATGCAGAGCCGGTGTGCGAAGCCGAGCCGAGCGAAGATGATGGGTCGAAGGCGTCGGATCAGGCCGAGACTGCGGAGAAAACGTCTGTGGGCAACGCTGCCCGATCGGCTGCGAGCGCAGCTGCTGAGGCATTTAGTCAGAAGTCGGCGAAGGAGATCGCCGAAGATTTTGGCAAAGCCGTTTACGTTATCGACAAGGCGCTCCCGGTCATGCCGCTTCCGCCCAAGGCGAAAGCGGTTCTCAAGACGGCTATGCCTGCAGTAAAGAAGGTGGCTCAGGTTGCCCCGACGGTTGCTCCTGCGGTTGAACCCTACGCGCGTGCTGCTGCAGAAAAGGCACGTGAAGTTGCTCCCCAGGCCGCAGCGACCGCTAAAGCGGGCATGGCGAAAGCTGGCCAAGCTGCAGCTGGCGGTGCTAAGGGGGTCGGCGCTGCAGCGGAAGGCCTCGGCCGTGGCGTCGCTTCTGTGGGTGCGGTAGTGGCGAGTGGAGCCTCGGTTGTCGGGGAGAACGCCGCCGAAAGTGCGAAGGTCTTGGGGCGCGGAGCCGCCTCGCTCATGAAGTCGGCTGCGGCGTTGGCAAAATCAAAGCGCAAGTAATTTTGGCGGCCGCTCGACCAGGGTGTTCTCTGCCATTAACTTGCTACTAAAAAACGAAGGCGGCTCGAGGCCGCCTTCGCTCGTTTTATTTCAGATTCTCTGCCTCTTCGGGCGTGTGGCCGCTAAGCGCCCAGGTGCGCGAAGTGTGGACGAGTTTCGCAATCTGCTTAATGAGCAGAGATGCCTGACCCTCGTTTGCAAGCGGCTGCGGGAGCATGTCCTCAAACATCGACTCAACGATGATCTCGTTGCGCATGCCCTGGCGCGCGCACTGCTGCACAAACTGGACAACCTGGTAGGCTGCCTCGGGGTCGTCGTATTCGGGGAACAGGTCGACCAGAAGCTCGAAGAGAAGGTCGGCCTCGAAGTTCTCCTCATCGAAGTCGGGGTTGGCGTAGCTCAGGAAGGTGTCGCGGTCGGGCTGATAGCGCGGAGTGTTCGACGCGACGCTCAGCAGCTCGTATGCCATCTGCTCGCCAAGGCCGGTGCCATCGCGGAACAGCTCGTGAGAGACGAAACCGTTCTCGACAGAATGGGGCCACAGGCGATCAACCTCGAGGATTTCGACAACATGGGCGGCTGCATCGGTTGCGCTCATGTCGGGCTCGTATGCAGCGATGAGGTCGATGAGGTCTTCGACGGCAATGACGCCATACAGATTAGTGGCGGCGTCGATGTAGGCGATGACCTGCTCGACTTCGGAGACGTAGGTGAGGAATTCCTCAGTTGCGATGCTCTTGCAGGCTTCGCGAATCTCGTTGGGCATAACGAAGGTGATCAGGCCGTCGTGCAGGAAGGGGAAGACAATCATTTCGCCAGCGAGCGCTTCGATGGTTGCAGCGCGCTCGATCTCGCGGACCATGTTTGCTACTTCTTCCTCGTCTTCTGCGGTGAGCAGGAATTCAAGGCGTGCTGCTGCGGCATCTTCGGAGCACTCGTAGACGCCCTCTTCGACGATCCAGAGATAGTCCTCACGCATGTCGGACTGCAGCGAGCGCAGGTTCATGACATGGATGTCCGGACTGGACATTACTTCGACAGCACGAGCGATGAGCTCTTCGCGCGAGAGCTCATCGAGACCAAGATCCTCGTCCTCGCTGGGGTCGTAGCTTTCGATGGCCAGTTTGACTTCTTCGTCTTCGAGAAGAGAGAAGATCTCAGCCAGGGTGTAAACAGGCTCGCCTTCGACACCGACGAGCTGAGCAAGGCCAAGCTGAGGCATGTCTTCGCAGCCACAGCCACAGCCGCAAGAGTCGTCGTGGTGATGGTGCTCGTGTCCGCAGCCGCAGGAGTCGCCATGATGATCATGGCCGCACTCGCACGGTTCGCCGTGATGGTGGTCGTGGCCGCATCCGCAGTCACACGATTCGTTCAGCTCTTCAGCATGAGCGTTTTCGTTCATGGTGATCCTTTCAAGCCCGCGTGTAATGGGCGGTTGGTGTTGAGGTGTTATTTCTTACGCGCCGGTGAAACAGGGCCGACGCCAATATCCTGAACATTCTTATATGTTCATCGAGATGTCAATAAACAAAAATCGGCCAACCTCCCAAACTTCGCGGCAGTGAGAGAGGTTGGCCTCCATTCATCCTTCGGCGAGCAGCCCCAGTGCGTGTCTTTCAGGCTCGGCCGGAATGAGGC
>JAFYTB010000266.1 GCA_017559045.1 Eggerthellaceae bacterium
CTCGCCGAAGCGCTGGCCGCCGAACTGGGCCTTGCCGCCGCGGGGCTGCTGCGTGATCAGACTGTAAGGGCCGGTCGAACGCGCGTGGATCTTGTCGTCGACCATGTGGCCCAGCTTGAGCATGTAGGTCTGACCGACCGTGATGGGCTCGCGGAACTTCTCACCGGTGCGGCCGTCGTACAGCCAAGCCTTGCCGGTACGGGAGAGCTGCGGAACGAACTCGTCACGAGCCAGGTCGCCGTACTTAGCATGGTTGATGTTGATGAGGTTGCGGTTAGCAGCCTCGATGGCGTCGGAAATCTCCTTCTCGGTAGCACCGTCGAAGACCGGCGTAGCTACGTGGAGCGGACCCTCGACAACCTCGGTGGTCTCCGGATCGTCAGACCAGCCCCACTTAGCAGCCCAACCAAGATGGTTCTCGAGCAGCTGACCGACGTTCATTCGGGAAGGAACGCCGAGGGGGTTCAGGATGACGTCGATCGGGGTACCGTCAGCCAGGTAGGGCATGTCCTCAACCGGCAGAACGCTGGAGATAACACCCTTGTTACCATGGCGGCCGGAAAGCTTGTCGCCCTGCTGGACCTTACGCTTCTGAGCAACGTAGATACGAACGAGCTCGTTGACACCGGGTGCCAGCTCGTCGCCGTTCTCACGGGAGAAGCGGTAGATGCCGATAACGCGGCCACCGGAGCCGTGCGGCACCTTGAGGGAGGTGTCGCGGACCTCGCGGGCCTTCTCGCCGAAGATTGCGCGAAGGAGACGCTCCTCAGCGATGAGCTCGGTCTCGCCCTTCGGGGTGACCTTGCCGACCAGGACGTCGCCAGGGAACACTTCAGCACCGACGCGGATGATGCCATCGGCGTCGAGGTCGGAAATCATGTCGTCGGAGATGTTCGGGATCTCGCGGGTGATCTCCTCGGGACCGAGCTTGGTGTCGCGAGCGTCGACCTCGTACTCGGAGATATGGATGGACGTGAGGAGGTCCTCAGCAACCACGCGCTCGGACACGATGATAGCGTCCTCGTAGTTGAAGCCTTCCCACGGCATGTAAGCGACCATGAGGTTCTGGCCAAGAGCCAGCTCGCCCAGCTCGCAGGACGGGCCGTCAGCAAGGACGTCGCCGACCTGGACCTCGTCGCCACGGCGAACGATGGGCCTATGGTTGATGCAGCCGCTCTGGTTGGAGCGCTGGAACTTCGGGATGAGGTACTCGTCGTACTCACCGTCGTTGTTCAGGATGATGATGGTCTGACCGTCAACGTAGTCGACGACACCGGGGTTCTGAGCAACGAGGATCTCGCCGGAGTCAACAGCGATGCGATGCTCGATGCCGGTACCAACCAGCGGAGCGCTCGGACGCAGCAGCGGCACAGCCTGACGCTGCATGTTCGAGCCCATGAGTGCGCGGTTTGCGTCGTCGTGCTCGAGGAACGGAATGAGCGAGGTTGCGACGGAGGTCATCTGACGCGGGGAAACGTCCATGTAGTCAACGTCGATCGGTGCAACTTCGGCAGGCTCGCCGAATGCGCCGTCCGGACCCTTCGTACGGCAAAGGATCTTCTCAGAGGGAACGAAGTTGCCCTCCTCGTCGTAGGTGCCGAAGACGCGGGTCTCAAGGTTGAACAGGTCGTTTGCCTGAGCGATGGTGTGGTTCTCCTCCTCATCGGCGGTCAGGTAGTCGATCTCGTCGGTAACCTTGCCGTCGATAACCTTACGGTACGGAGTCTCGATGAAGCCGTAGGGGTTCACGCGACCATAGGTTGCCAGAGAGCCGATAAGGCCGATGTTCGGGCCTTCAGGGGTCTCAATGGGGCACATACGGCCGTAGTGAGAGGTGTGGACGTCGCGGACCTCGAAGCCTGCGCGCTCACGAGAAAGACCGCCCGGGCCGAGTGCAGAAAGACGACGCTTATGCGTAATGCCAGCAGCGGGGTTGGTCTGGTCCATGAACTGGGACAGCTGGGAGCTACCGAAGAACTCCTTGATGGCTGCCACGATAGGACGGATATTAACAAGCGATTGCGGAGTGATCTCGTCGGGCTCCTGCATGCTCATGCGCTCGCGGACGACGCGCTCCATGCGGGAGAGACCGATGCGGAACTGGTTCTGGATGAGCTCGCCAACCGTGCGGATACGACGGTTGCCGAAGTGGTCGATGTCGTCGGTAGCGTAGCCCTCGGTGCCCTCATGCAGCGCAATGATGTAGCGCATGGTAGCAGCGATGTCCTCAAAGGTGAGGGTTGCAGCGTCGCTCTCGGCGTCGTACGGGAACACGCCAGCCTGCGTGAGTTCCGCATTGATGCCAAGCTTCTTATTCACCTTGTAACGGCCGACGTTAGCCAGGTCGTAGCGCTGGGGGTTGAAGAACAGACCCTCGAGCAGCGTGCGGGCGCTGTCGATCGTCGGCGGCTCGCCGGGACGGAAGCGCTTGTAGAGCTCGATGAGGGACTCTTCCTTGGTGGTTGCGGGGTCACGGTCGAGCGTACGCAGCACCATGTCGGAGTTGCCGAGAAGCTCGATGATCTCCTCACGGGTCTCAGCCATGCCGAGGGCGCGAACGAGCAGCGTAGCGGGCTGCTTACGCTTGCGGTCGATACGCACGGACAGGATGTCGCGCTTATCGGTCTCGAACTCGAGCCATGCACCACGGCTGGGGATGACCTTTGCGTTGTAGATGGTCTTGTCGGAAGTCTTGTCGCGCTCGGATGCGAAGTACACACCCGGGGAGCGGACGAGCTGAGAAACGACAACACGCTCGGTGCCGTTGATGATGAACGTACCACGCGGGGTCATGAGCGGGAAGTCGCCCATGAAGACGCGCTGCTCCTTGAACTCGCCGGTCACGCAGTTGGTGAAGCGAACATCAACGTACAGCGGTGCCTGGTAGGAGACGTCCTTCTCCTTGCACTCATCTACGGTATACTTCGGCTCTTCGAAAACATGTCCGAAGAAGTCGACACGCATGTCCTTCGTGCTATTCTCGATAGGACACACGTCGGCAAATGCCTGGGCAAGGCCCTCCTGCTTGAACCACTCGAAGCTTTCCATCTGGATTGCGATCAGATTGGGAACGTCCATGACGTCCGGGATCTTCGCAAAGCTTCTGCGATTCCTATAAAGGCTGGTGGGAGCGGTATTTTTTCCTTGAGCCACGAGGCTTTTCCTCCTTCACTCGCATCGCAATTCTGCAAAAAAGTTGCAATTCGCTAAAATACTGCGAATAAAATGGCGAGTCAAGAAAAATTTTTAAGAAGCATGGAGATTTCCTGTATTTTCGCTATCTGAGCAGGGATTATAGCTTTCAAATTTCTTCAATTTCTGGGTGTTCTGGTCGCGCCCGCAGCCCTGCGTCCAGCCCTGTCGACCGTTCCGTCAGGACGCCAACCCGCCAGTCCACCGCGCCCGCAGCACGCCCCGCTCCAAATCCGGCCAACACCGAGCGTCATCTGCATGAGATGCCGAGTTTGGTGCCTTTTTGCATCGAAAACTATGTTTTTGCATGAGATGTCGAGTTTGGCGCCTGCATCCCATCTTCTAAAAAGCAAGCGAGGAAAGGTCTGAATTAAAACCCCTGTTCATGATTATTCTCTAATCAGATAA